>JAJRUA010000165.1 GCA_024278035.1 Planctomycetota bacterium
ATAGGCGGGTCCCCCGTCGGCTGCGGGCCGTCCAATTGCTGTCTAACTCACTTTATCGGGGGGCTGACGCCCCGCCGCTCGCCTACGGCTCGCTTACTGCCTACTGAGAAGCCCATGATTCACGGCCCGATGTTCCTCGTGTTTTGCCTCCTGGTAGGAGGGCAAGGCTTGGTGGCCCCCTCCCAAGCCGTGGCTGTGATGCCGACCTCGCATGAGGTGCGTCAGTTGATTGCCAAAGGGGTCGAACGTCTTAAACAGCCGATCGCGGACACGCGTCTGGGGGCCAAGTGCGTTGTAGCCATCGCCCTCATCAAAGCGGGCGAAAAAGACCATCCGCACATTTCAGACGCCCTGGCGGCTTGCAGGGCCGAGGCCGAGGCCATCTTGCAGGTCGATGTCTATAGCCACGGGCTGGCGATTATCTTTCTAAGCGAAATGGGACGACGCGATCTGCTGCGAACCTATGTCCAAGCTCTCGTCGAGCGCCAAAAGCCCCACGGCGGATGGGGATACAACCAGAAGGAGTCGGGCGATACTTCGCAAACTCAGTACATGGCGCTCGGGCTATGGGAGGCCCATAACCGGGGGATCACTGTCGATCGGGCGGCAGCCCAAGGATTGATCGATTGGCTCGTTGCGACTCAGTCCCCTGCTGGTGCGTGGGGTTATCAAGGACGCCTTCCGGAATCTAGCGGTCGTCGAGAACAAGTCAAGATATCGCGAACGATGGGCGCAGCGGCACTCGGAAGCCTGATGATTGCGGCTGACGTATTTGGGATGCTGCAATCAGGAGCTACTTCGGTTACGGGCTCAGGGGGCTCGAGCCTGGAGCCCGTGGTTCGGGCCCCACTTCCTTCGGGAGTTCAGCGAGCTTCGGAAGTGAAGATGAGCGGAGGCCCTCGCAAGCTGAGCCCTGATGGCGTTGATTGGAAGAAAGCTTTTGTGGCTCTTAGGGATGGCGATCGCTGGATGGCAGAACAGACGCAAGAGGTACCGATCAACTACCCTTTCTACTATCTCTATGCTCAGGAACGGTATGAAAGTTTTAAGGAGTTTCGTGAAGGGGTCACTCCTTCGGAGCCCGACTGGTACGCGAAAGGCTACGAGTACCTAAAGTCCCATCAAACCAAGCCGGGCGTGTGGAACATCGGCTGTGGAGAAGGCCCCGACACGGCGTTTGCCGTGCTGTTTTTGCTTCGTTCGACGCAGAAGAGCATCCGGCGGAAAATAGGCGAGGGGGCCCTCGTCAGCGGACGTGGCTTGCCGAAGCAATTGGCGGGCGCGCGGTTGCGTCGGGGGCGGGTGGTTGCCGAAGTAGAAGAGACGGAGATCGGCGACTTCTTGGCGCTCGTTGGCAAAGGAGAGTCGGATCGGCTGGATGCCTTGGCCGACGACCCCTCGGCACTGCTGATCGGTAGCAAAGAAGGGGAGGCTCTTACGGAAGACAGTTTGCGGCAATTGCGGCAGTTGCTTCGGGGAGGTGAGCCCGATGCTCGGGTGGTGGCGGCCAGCCTTCTGGGAGCCGTCGGCCAACTCGATAGCACACCCGACTTGTTGTTCGCCTTAACGGACCCTGACCCGCGCGTCGTCCGAGAGGCCCGCGACGCACTGCGGCGCATCAGCCGCCGGCCACGCGGCTTTGGGCTCCCGGACGATTTCAACGACAACCAGCGCTACGCCGCCCTTGAGCGGTGGAAACGATGGTACCTTGGTATTCGTCCCAATGCGATTTTGCAGTTAGAATGATACCGTTCCTCTTAATCTTGCTCCTAATCCGTTTTCTTTTCTCGGATGAGGGTTATGAGGTGCATCGGATAATGATTAAGAGCAAGATTATGATTAAGAGATTATTAGGCTCACTTTGACACTTCCTTCACGCACCACCCGAATCACCGACGAATCGCGCCCGGAGTACGCACTGCGGGTGAATGCTTATGATCGGGCGTCAAGCATTTTGATTGCTCTGCTGATTCTGATTGGGGCGACCGTTGCGGGACTGGTGATCGTTTTTTTCTCCCGGGTAATGGTCACGGTTCAGACAGCGATTCCGGTTACGCCGGTTAGTGCCTCGGGGCAAGCGGCGAACGGCGTGGCCGACGACCAATCGCCAGGAATCGAGAACGCGCCCGAAGAACTCGAACCGCAATTGCAAGACACGCTCAACCTGATGGCAGGCTTGGTCGCGGCCCAGGCGTCGTTGTTTGATAGCGACTCGCTCGACAACACGTCGGCCCCCTCGAAAGGCAAAGGGCTAGGCGATGCCCGCGGCGTGGGGGAGGGGACAGCACAAGGGCCCCGTGAGCCGCAGCGTGAGATCCGCTTCGAGCCAGAATCGCTGGCCGAGTATGCCCAGTGGTTCGATCAGTCGGGGTTGGAATTGGGGGTTTTGGGTAACGACAACCAAGTTTACTACGCTTCGGAGTTGAGTACCCCCAAGCCGAAAGTCCGCACGGGGCCCCCCGAGAAGGAAACCCGGTTATACTTTAATTCGACCGGCGGACCGCTTGAACCACTCGACCGCCAACTAGCGGCCAAGGCAGGCATCCTTGGCCGGGGGACGTTGATCCTCCAGTTCAGCTCAGCCGAGACGGCGGGCTTGCTGCTGGGACTTGAAAAGCAGGCCGCCGGAGACCGTCCCACCACACAGATTTCACGTACCGTCTTCCGAGTCAAGCGGGCCGGTGCCAAGTTTGAGTTTATCGTCGAAGACCAACAATACCGTTAGGAGAGAGCAGTAGGCGAGCGGTGGGGCGTCAGCCCCCCGATGGAAACTAGGGGATTTATCGGGGGGCTAACGCCCACCGCTCGCCTGCCAACTCCGTTTGCTTGCCCCCACTCTCCTCTACCTTCTACCCACTTACTAAAACATGCAGATGCTGTTTCTGATCGTCGGTTACATGATCTACGCAGGCCTTGCGGCCATTGCGTTGTGGGGAGCCTTTTGCGTGATACTTGTTTGGCGGCGTGTGACGGCCACTCGTTTTCGTAATGAAGACGAACAAGACGCTTTTCTCGACGAAGTCGATTCGCACCTTGCAGCGGGTCGCATGGAAGGGGCCATCAATGTGTGTGCCGATGACCGCCGGGCGATGCCGCAACTGGCTCTCTACGCCATCGAAAACCGTGACCAAGGAGCCGACCGAGTCGAAAGACAACTCGCCGAGCGGTTTCAACTGGATGTCATGTCCGACATTGAGCACCGCCTGAGCTGGGTTTCGACCGTTATCAAAAGTGCCCCGATGATTGGCCTCCTGGGCACCGTGATCGGCATGATGGGAGCCTTTGCCAACCTGAGCGACGGAACCAAAGTCGATACGGGTAAAATGGCCGAAGACATTATGTTCGCCCTCATTACGACCGCCTGTGGCTTGACGATTGCCGTCCCTTTGCTGTTGTGCCAAGAGGGGATCAACGCCCAAATTCGTAAGATGGAAGACTTGGTGTCGGCAGGACTTTCGCGGCTGCTCGAATCGCTCCGCTTGCGCTAAACCACCCATTGTATCCCACCCACCGGCGGTAACCTCGGCCTCCGCCTTCGGCTAAAATATCCCTTCCTACTACCAACCTCCTCGAACGTGTCCTCTAAGACTTCGCCACTGCTTGCTGCCGCACGAAAGCGCCGATCGGGCGGAGGAGAGGATATCGATATCACGCCGATGATTGACATCACCTTTTTGATGTTGATCTTCTTTCTCGTCGGCTCAACGCCTGACCAGAAGACGGCCATTGAACTTCCCGAAGCCCTTTACGGCAAAGCGGTCGCTCAGCTTGAGTCGGTCGTTTTTACGATCGCCCAGGGGGGGCTCGATCAAGCTCCCGTTTATGAAGCGGATGGCAAAATCGCTGAGTTCCTTCTCTCGGAGAATCCCGAAGCCCAGGCCGAACAAATCCGCGAAGCGGTCGCTCGGGGCAAACGAGAGGGTAAGAACGATGTGGTCATTAAAGCGGACCGTGGTGTTACGTATCGCAACGTGGCGCGCGTCATGTCGTCTATTTCTGAGATCGAAGGCGTTAAGTTGCACCTAGCGGTGCTAGATACGGACTAAAAAAACAGAGCGTGTCCTCCCCCCCCTCATCCGCCGGATTAAGCCGCATCGAGCCCCGCTCCGATGCTCCGTCGGCGCGTACGCCGCTGAACTTGCGTAGCGGAAATCGAGCGACCGACGGCAATGAACTTGACATGACGCCGATGGTCGATGTGACGTTCCTGCTGCTGATTTTCTTTATGATTACGGCGGCTTTTGCGTTGCAGAAGGCGATCGAGGTTCCCCCTTCACGGCAAGACGCAGCGGCAACGACCCAAACGATGGACGAACTTGAGGAAGATTCGATCGTCGTTCGTGTGGATGGCGATAATATCTATTGGGTGGGTTGCCCCAGTTGGCCCGAAGAGGAAAAGGCCCCCAGTAAACAAGACATGCGAACTTGGGTTCGCAAAGCCCGCGAAGAGGCTCCCAGCAAGGCGTTCGACTCGGTTGGGCCCCGCGGCTTTAATAAACTACTGGTCCAAGCAAGCGGCGACGCAACGCATGAGTTTGTCGTCGCGGCGCTCGATGCGGGCTCAGCCATCGGGGCGGAAGAAATTCGTTTGATGAGCTACGAGGAAGATGATTTTTGAAAAAAGACCGGCGAGCGGTGTGGGCGTCAGCCCCCCGATAAGTGAAGGGGCCCCCGCCTGTCGGGGGGCTGACGCCCACACCGCTCGCCTACTAGTTTCGTGGCCGAGGACGACACGGCTCGCCTACTAGTCCCCTATTGATCCAACGGTAAAACATGCTGAGTGCTGACGAATTTATTGCTGCGGTAGAAGCGACCGGGCTGCTAACAGCGCCCGAAGTAGATCGCCTGCGTCTGCTTGCAAGTAAAGGAGAGCAGCCGGCAGCTTTGGCAGCGTCGCTTGTGGAGACCGGCGCACTGACGAGCGACGAGGCTTCGAAGTTCCTTGTGCAGACAGGCGATAGCTCGACGCAGATGTCGGCGACCGACCTGCTCATGCCGGGCTCGGGATCGAGTGTTGGCGGATCAAGCTCTAGCAGTATCTTTGAGTCGAGCATCGGGCACGCTTCGCCCGGTATCCCCAAGCCCCCCGCTGCCGAAGAGAGCGTTGTCAACTACGACAAAGATTACGACAAGGCCCTCAACGAGACGCTCCACGGAGACGCTAAGGGACCAGCCGGCGGGCGGCCCGGTGCAGGTGGCAAACGGCGTAAGCACCTCAAGAAGGCAAAAGGAAACGAGTTCGACTCGCCCCTGATTCTCTTCGGCGGAGGCGGTCTGGTGTTGCTTCTCCTGTGTGGCGTTGGCCTAACGTTTTTGCTGAACAAAGAGTCGGGGGACGATCGTCTCCGCTCGGCACAAACCTCCTACGAATCGGGAGCCTACACGCAAGCGATTGCTGAGTACGAACGGTTTGTCGAAGATTTTACAACCCACGCCGACTGGAGCAGTGCTCGGGTGAAGCTCGCCACGGCCCGATTGCGGCAAGCGGTCGAAACGTCGCGTAATTTTGCCGAGGGACTTCGTATCGCTGAGCAGGAGCTTCCCGAAATAGAAGACGAACCGGCGTTTCGAGAAGCGCGCGGCGACCTCGCTTCTCTCCTTCCTCGAATCGCAATAGGACTCGCTGGCCAGGCAGATGCCGCTTCGCAAAAAGGGGCAGACTTCGACTCCATCAAGCAGCTTGTCACGCAAGCCGAGGCGACCCTCGTTCTCATCGGCAACACGAAGTACGTCCCCAAGTCACTGCGTGATCAAGGCAAAATCGATGAAATCCGTGAACTGCTCCTTCGTATCGACCGCCGCCGACAAGCCAACCAAGACCTTGCCGAAACGCTCGCAACAATGGCCGAAGCCACCTCGTCAGGCGAAGCTCGTACGGCCTACGAAGCGCATTCGGTGCTTATCAACAAGCGACCCGAGTTTGCGGACGATCTGCGTCTTGCCGAGGCTATTCGTATGGCTTCTGAAGCTGAGCGTACGGCGATCCAGTTCCGAGCCGACCGCCTGGCGGCAGCCACAGAAGAGCGGCCCACGCCCGTCGTCACGTCCGTCATGACAGCCAACCTCCGCCGCCAAGGCAGCAGCGGTGCCGCGGGCGTTTACGTTTCGATCCATGATGGCGTTGCCTACGGAGTGAACGCCGGGAGCGGCGAGCCCCTGTGGCGCAGGCCGGTAGGCGTCTCTCTTTCTGCCATCGAGCCGACGCCACTCAACGGCGGCTATTTGCTGATCGACCATCGCCATGATGAACTCTTGCTAGTGAATGAAACCGATGGCAAGCTCCGCTGGCGGGCACCGCTGGAGGGGCCAGTGAACCGGCCGTTGGTACTGGGATCGCTGGAACGGGGTCAAAGGGTGCTGGTCGCTCAAGAAAACGGACGTTTGCTATCGATCGATGCCACGTCGGGCGAACGGCTCGGTTCAACAGAGTTCGCTCAACGGCTTCGCGCGGCTCCAACGGCCGACAAAGGAGCCCAACGGCTCTATCTGGCGGGCGAACATTCGAGCCTTTACGCGCTCGATGCGGCGACGCTCCAGTGTCTTGGTGTTTACTATCTGGGCCACTCATCCGGCAGTATCGTTGCCCCGCCGGTGATCGCTGCCGGGTATCTGTTGGTGCTTGAGAATGTTGGTCTTGCTACGTGCAAGTTGCGGATTCTTTCCATCGACGAAGAGGGGCTCTTACGAAAGGAAGTTTATAGCCGACGGCTCTCCGGCACGTGCCATCTCAGGCCGCTCGTAGCGGGACGGCGTCTGATGGTCGCCACCAACCGCGGCGAGGTAACCCTGCTTGAACTCACCGCTGAGACGGAGACAGAAAGTGGAGGCGTCGCGGTTCTTGCCACCCGCCCCGCCGGTAGACAAAAGAGAGGCCCCCGGTACCTTGCCTCATCTGCCGACGCTTTCTGGATTGCTGGTGTCGGACTAACACGCTCGGTGGCGTCTCTTGCCGACAACCGACTGTTGGTCCAGCGACTGGACGAACCCTTTGCTGGTGACGCCTTTGTGAGTTCGATCGTCGTCCGAGAGGGTGTCCTGCTTCATAGCCGCCGGCGGCGTGGCAAGCCGGGCCTGACGCTCGCCGCGACGGATGCCCGCTCGGGCAATCCGGTCTGGGAGGTCGATCTGGCCGCTCCGCCGTTAGGTGCCCCCGCCCTCTCTACCGACCCGCGCGGTTTGTTGGTAACCACCACTACGGGCCAATTGCACCTGATCGGTCGTGCCGCCACTCGCCGAGGGGTTAGTGATCGTCCCTCGGCCGTCGCCACCCGTGACGAATCGTACGACACGGTCCTCTCGCTTGCCGATGGCACCAAAGTGCTGACAGAAAATGGCTCCGAGACTTTTCAAGTGGTGCGCCTCACTGCGGCCCGCCCTGGTCGTTCGGCTCCCGGCCGCTCAAGAAAATTGCCCGATTCCCTGGCCTGTCGTCCGGTGACGATGGGCGGGGGCTGGCTAGCACCGCTTGAAATTGGGCAAATCCTATTGGTCGACGCAAGTGGCCAAAGCGTTGCCACCCCCTTTCAGCCACCTCTTGCACCAGGACGAAAAGTCCACTGGCGGGCCCCTGCTGTTGCTACCGTGAAGGGCGAAACGGTGGCGGTGATTGCGGACGACATCGATGCCATCTATTGCCTCGCTTTAGGGAAAAATGCGTCGGGCAATGCGTCGCTGGACCAACGGGCTTTGCATCGTTTGGCGGGCGTGCAACCAACGACCGGCGTGGCCCTTGCTGTGGGGCGAGCGGCGATTGGCGTTTCGGGCGACAAAATCGTTCTGCTCAATCTTCCGGAACTTGAACAACCGACAAGGCTCGACGTGGGCGATGCCATCGCTTGGGGCCCCCATGCCACGGGCTCCGTTTTTCTGGTGGCTACTGAAGGACAAGAGCTTATCGCCATCGATGCTGCTGCTGGGCAAATCGGCTGGCGAATGCCCCTTGAAGGGGGCAAGCCGGTGGGCCTTCCTCTGAGCGATGGCGGCGGCGTGCTGGTTGCCCTCGATCGGGGAGTTCTCGTCCGTTTGGAC
>JAJRUA010000166.1 GCA_024278035.1 Planctomycetota bacterium
CCCCCACTTTCGCCCTGCTAGTCGGGCCGAAACAGCTTCTCCAGCCAATGATTGGGCCTTAGTGCTCTGTCACAGCTAAAAATTAGGGTTCACTGAATCAGCCGTTGGGGCGCTAGCCCCGGTTTCTTCAGCATGAACCGGCGTTAGCGCCCCAACGGCTAATCCCCAAATTAAGCTGTGACAAAGCACTAGCCGTGAACTTCGTCTTTCGTGGTGATACATTTCTGGCGTGAACGCATGGCCCTCTTCCTGGGGCAGACATGGTTCGGTCAGACCTAGTTGGTTCGGTCAGACCTAGTCCGGTCAGACATGGTTCAGCTTGTTTAGACCATTGTAGGCGGCAACTTTGTAGCACTCGGCCAGTGTCGGGAAATTGAACACGTTATCGATAAAGAACTCCGCCGAACCGCCAAGGGCCATCACGGCTTGCCCAATGTGGATCAGTTCAGTCGCTTCGGCACCAATGACATGAACGCCCAGAATCTCATGCGTTTCCTGATGAATGAGCATTTTCATCATCCCCAGTTCGTCACCGAGAAGCTTAGCCCTCGCGATTTCTCGATAGTGGGCAATGCCCGTTTCGTAGGGAATTCCCTCATCGGTCAGCTCCTCTTCGGTTTTTCCGACCATCGAGATTTCAGGAACCGAGTAAATGCCGTAGGGGAAGAGCTTGGTATTGTAGTCCCGTACGTCGCACACGCCACAAGCATGGCAAATCGCCCGACGGCCCTGCTCCATACTGGTCGAAGCAAGTGCCGGAAAGCCGATCACATCGCCCGCAGCGTAAACATGCTCAACGTTGGTCTGATAATGCTCGTTCACTTTGAGTCGCTCACGGTCATCGTACTCAATTCCGACCTTATCGAGCCCAAGCTCGCCACAAACGCCCTGTCGGCCCACGGCATAAAGCAATACTTCGGCACGCAGGTGCTTGCCCGATTCGAGCTTGGCTTCAACCAATTTCTTAGGCCCTTTGTTGGGGCCGTTAAACTGCCGTTTCGATTCGTCGGCCTCAATTTCTTTGATGCTTTCGACCTTCTCTCCCAAGCGAAGCGCGATGCCTTTTTGACGCATGAAATACTGGAAGGTACCGGCGATTTCTTGATCCAAAAAACCAAGCACTTGGTGCCGACCTTCAACCAGTGTGACTCGTACACCGAGCGTTGCCATAATGCAGGCATACTCGCTCCCAATCACGCCTCCTCCCACAACGATCATCGTGCGGGGAATGTGATCAAGGTGCAAAATCTCATCGCTTGTGAGAATGCTGTGGTCATTGAACGGAATGTGGTCGGGCTTGGCAGGCCGAGTGCCAACTGAAACAAGAAACCGGTCCGCTGTTAGTCGCTCAGGCCCCTCTTGGGTCTCGACTTCAATTTCGTTCGGGCCAACAAATCGGGCGTGCCCCCACACGAGGTCGATACGATTCCTCTGAAATTGCTTGTCGATCAACTCCCATTCGTGTCGGATAATTTTCTGGGAGAAGCTGGTAAGATCCGCGATCGTGACATCCCGCTTTGGTTGTCGGGACGAACCAAACAGATTCCGTTTGTCGTCCTTCGTAAAAATCACAACCGCTTCGCGTAAGGCCTTACTGGGGATCGTGCCGGTGTTGATCTGAGCCCCTCCCAAAACGTTACTTTTCTCAATCACAGCGACGGTGCGTCCAAGTTTAGCGGCCTGGATGGCCCCTTTTTGTCCCGCAGGGCCAGTACCGATAACGATGACGTCGTAGTGCTTCATGGGAGGGGAGCGGAAGGCTTTGGGCTGGAAACGGTGGAGGAACAAGGCGTTAGCCTACCATCGTTGGGCCTCGGAGTGAACGCGGGGCCTATTGGTGTATGCGCCCTTGGTTGGGGATTCGTCGGCTAAAACCGGCCTTCCGTTGGTCGGCCTGACGCTTTCCTTGCGCAGGTGTCAATAATGCTCTGTCACTGCTTAATTTTAGGGATAGGCAGAATTGACGCAGAGGGCCAGAAAAAAAGTTTCGGTAGGAACGGCAGCATGCAGCCAGGGACGCGAGCCCCTTCCTGCTTCCGGTTTTTCTGTAGCGAGTTCTCACCGGATAGGTGGCTCGGTCAGGGCATCGGCAGGGGAGGGAGGAACGTCGGTGGCGTGGTACGCGGGCTCTTTGCCGTTGGTTGCGTCCGTGAAAGTGAGTGCGAAGAGCGTCGCAGCGGCAAAACTGATGATCGCGGGGACTAGCCAAAAGTTGGCCCACTCGTACGGAGGAGGAGAAACACCGGGGGGCGTGAGGTACATGAGTTCCGTTTGCACAACGACCAACGCTCCCAAGAGATGGCCAAAACCGGTGGTCGCAACGGCATGAAGACCTTGTGCCACCCCTCGTCGCGAGGGAGCCACTAATCGGTCAATGTAGATTTGCCCCGCGACGTAGACGAACACGTAACAGGGACCATGAACAAGGATCGCCGTGTAGACGGCCCAAGCTCCTCCCCAGGTGTCGCCCGTCGCCAGAAGCAAAAATCGTACGCCCCACCCCAAAATCCCCGTAAGGAAGAGCCATTTCACGCCAAGTCGCATCAGGAGCCAGGGCATCGCAAGCATACAGGCAACTTCAGTGACCTGCGCCAGCGTCATCTTCGCTGCCGCGTTTTCGTAGCCCTGCTGGTTCATGAATAGGTTCAACAAATTGTAGGCTTGAGACGGTACGCAAGCGAGCAGCGAGACGCCAAGAAAGAGAACGAACGCTCCGTTTCGCCAAAGAACCGCTCGCTTTCGCGCTTCGTCCGTTTCATTTTGTTTCTCAGTAGGAGGCGTGTGAGGCAAGGTCAAACTGTAGGCCACCATGACAAACTCAAAAACCACGCCGAGCATCAGCGGAACGCGCGTCGCTTCGATCGATTCACAGAAAATCGCAGGCCACCCCCATCCGACAAGCAGCCCGGCGCCAATCCAAGCCATCGTCCCCCAGGCTCGTACGATCGGAAACTCTTGGTCCACATTTCGTAAATGGCGCAGGCCGATTGTGTTGGTCAGCGTGACCGTCGGCACAAAAGCCTGAAAGTAAACAATCATGCCGACTAAGAAGAGCCACTGTGTGTCCGCTTTCCACATGACCAAAAGTGAAATCCCCGCCAGTGCATGAAGCCCGGAGAGCATCCATTGTGCCGGGATGTATCGGTCAGCGATCCAACCAAAAATCACGGGAGAGAGCAGGCTACCGATCGCCCCTGCTGAAAGGCACGTTCCGATGAACCCCGGGGAAAACATGCCCGTCCCTTCCGCTCCCGTGTTCGCTCCTAAGTAGGAATAAACGGTGACGCTCCACAGGCCGAGCGGCCAGAACTCAAGAAACATCATCGCCGAAAGGCGCGCACGAATCGCAAGCGGCGTCGAGACGCTGATGTTGTTTCCCGAAGATGCGGAGGCGTTAGGCATGATTGGTCAATTTATTACGGCGATTAGTTTACTGCGCATTCTAAAACCTTCAGGCCACCTCGGTCTTTCTCTGGCCACGGGGCACTTTGGGATGCGTTCAGAGGCCGAATGAGTTCAGGGATAAGCACCCTTAACCAACGGATAGCACGGATTTCTTAATTTCCTTGCGGCTGGCCGCATGCAGGTTTTCTTTTGGCGGATCGAGGTTACAGCGAATCAAAAGGGCATAAAAAAACCCCCACCTAGATGGTGGAGGCTCGTGACTCTTCTATCTCAGGCCGTTGTTTCCGCGTTAGGAGGAAATACCTGAAACTAAGTGGAGGATAGCGGGCTCGAACCGCTGACCTTCTGGCTGCCAGCCAGATGCTCTCCCAACTGAGCTAATCCCCCTCGAAGCTTTTTCGTCGGCCCGAAGTTTTTTTCGTCGGACAGAGTCGGAGACGGTGGCTTGAGCCAGCCCTCCCCGCCAATCATGATAGGAATACCAGCCCTCCGCTCTTTCGTCAACGCCGGGGACCGGTTTCTTCTGGAAACCCCGCCGTTTTTCGCCGTTTTTCCTTCCCGCCAGAATCCTCCCCCTCCTCAATGCCGCCCCCCCCCCCCCCTCAGCCGCTCCCCCCCCGTCAAGAGCAGCGTCTCGTTGGTGGATTGGACCGCTAAAAATTCTTTGCGGAGTGACGCTAGTCGGACTGCTTGCTTGGCGAGCGTCGCATTCGGACGGCTTTGCCCGCTTAGCTTCCGAGCCCAAAGATTTTAGTCTCCTGGCCGTTGCCCTTGCCTTGGTCCTCGGTTCGGTGGTGCTGAGCTTTCTCCGCTGGCGGCTGGTCGCCTCGGCAGCCGACGTACCCATGAGCTTCGCCGAAGCTCTCAACTTCGGCGCGATTGGTTTCGCCATGAACTTCGTCGCACTGGGCAACATTGGTGGCGATGTGATGAAAGCGGCGTTGCTCGCCCGAGGGCGTCCTGGTCGGCGGGCGGTAGCGGTGACGACCGTTATGGTTGATCGCCTGATCGGCCTGTTTGGCCTGCTCTTGTTTGCCAGTTCTGCAATTTTGATTCTAGGTACCTATACTTCTGACTTGCCAACTGGAGCAAAGCTACTTTGCCGCAGCACGCTCGCCGTTACGGCGATTGCCATTGCCTGTATCGCCCTGGCCCTCGCACCAAAAAGGATTGCCCAGCGACTTGTGCTCAAACTGACCTGTCTGCCGTGGGTTCGATCTTTCAACGCCGTAAGGCGAAGTGCCGAGACGATTGCTAGGGCGTGCGACTTGTACCAACGCCACCGTGGACGGCTTGCCCTTGCTCTCGCGATTGGGCTCGGTTGCAACGCCGTGTTCATTTTTTCGTTTTATTTGGTGGCACAAGGCCTGCCGATGAATTCGCCCGGATTTATGGAGCATTTTTTCATTGTGCCGCTTGGATTGATCGCCGGAGCGGTTCCCATTTCGCCCAGTGGTTTAGGCACCGTCGAGGCGACGGTCGAATTGCTCTACCGATCCATTGGCGAGGACATCCAACGCGGCGATGGGGCCTTGGTGGCCTTCGCTCATCGGCTCGTGATGCTCGTAGCGGGGGCAACAGCCGTTGCCTATTACATTACCCAAGGACGCCGCAAGAAGGCGACCGATGACGAGGCTTTCAGTTTGCCGAATGCTCCGGAGAAGAAGGCGAGCTAATCAGACACCTTTTTGCAAAGCGAAAGACAATAGTCAACGAAACGACAGCAAGGCCAATGAGGAGCCATGCCTTTGGCCCAGGCGGAGGTTCCGCTGACGGGACGGCCTGGGCCGTGTCGCCAACATGATCTCGCCAGATGGTGTAGTCCGCCGCATCGACAACGCCATCGTTGTTGCCATCGGCAAGGCCTCCTTTCTCTCCCGAGGACTCTTGCCACACGACATGGTCCTTCGCATCAACGCTTCCGTCCGCGTTGTAATCACCGGCGATAAGCGCATTGGTGTCGATGCGATAAATGGCACCACCGAAGGTGATAATGTATAAATTACCGGCCCCATCTTCGGCGAAAGAGACCGGGTTACCTGGCGGCGAGTCGCCGAAAAGCAAGCTGTTGATATTCTCAACGGTCCCTTTCGGGTTAGCCGGATCGAATCGCCAGTAGTTCCCACTCACGAAGTCCGCAAAGAAATAGTCGCCCTGCACTTCAGGGTCGGGGCC
>JAJRUA010000167.1 GCA_024278035.1 Planctomycetota bacterium
GCCCATTGTTGATATGGAAGAGTTTAGCACGTTCCAAAACCAGTCGGGTGGTCTCAATGACATGCTCAAGCAGGTAGCGGTTCTTAGTGCGGCCAACCTGAACAATATCACGATCTTTGGCCTGGGCATCATGCCCTACATTTCTGCCTCGATTATCTTCCAGCTTCTAGGAAGTGTCATCCCGCAGCTCGAAGCGTTGCAAAAGGAGGGCGAAGCAGGGCGTAAGAAGATCACCGAGTACACGCGCTATGCGACGGTTATCCTCTGCATCATCCAAAGCGCGTTCTATATCACCTCGTTTGCCGGTTCTCACGGATTGATAGCGGCCGAGTTTACTAACGCGGCGACGGGACAGATAACGTGGGGGTGGTATATCGTCGCTATCTTGACGATGACAGCCGGCACGACCTTCCTGATGTGGCTTGGTGAGCAGATTGATGAGTACGGCATCGGCAACGGCATTAGCCTCCTTATCATGGCAGGCATTCTTGCCAGTATGCCTTACGCCGGTTACCAGTTGATTCAACGAGCTTCTCTCACGCTGGGCGATACGTCGAAGCTTGATCCGCCCCGCTTGCTCCTGTTGGCGTTCATGTTTGTGGCGGTCGTGGTGGGGACGGTGTTCATCACCCTCGGCCAGCGGCGTATCACCATGCAAAGTGCCAAGCACCAACGAGGGCGACGGATGGTGGGAGGCGGTCGGTCTTATTTGCCGCTCAAGGTGAACCAAGCGGGCGTCATGCCCATCATCTTTGCCAGCAGCTTGCTGATGTTTCCGATGATTGTTTTTCAGCAACTGGGGGCGATGACCAACGGTTGGGAAGATGGCATCGGCAAGATGATCCTCCAGGGGCTTTCGAACGCATTTGGCCGTGAGACCTTCGTTTACAACTTAACGTTCCTCGCCCTGATCTACTTTTTCTGCTACTTTTGGACGGCGATCACCTTCAATCCGAAGGATATGGCAGATAATTTGAAGAATTATGGGTCGTTTATCCCCGGATATCGTCCGGGGAAGCGGACGGCTGATTATCTTGAGAAAGTGATGTTCCGCATCACGTATGTCGGTGCCGGCTTCTTGGCGTTGATTGCAATCATCCCAACGCTGGTAGCAACGTGGCTCAATGTTGAGTGGAGCATTGCGATGTTCTATGGTGGTACGAGCCTGCTGATTGCGGTGAGTGTGGCGTTTGATCTTGTGCAGAAAATTGATAGTCACCTAGTGATGAGAAATTACAAAGGCTTGCTTGAGTAAAGCAGGTGGACGGCACGTTCCAAAGCCTTCGGGTGCCTCGGTCTTTTTCGGGCCGCTGGACACTTCCGGGTCGGCTTTAGGATAGGCCCTAAGTTTGAGAAGGGGTTAGATCAACCGATCGCCCCTCCCACGTAGAGAGATGGCGGCGGCCATGCGAATCGTCTTCATTGGACCCCCGGGGGCTGGTAAGGGAACTCAGGCTGAGCGCGTTGCGACTCACCTGGGGATTACACACCTTTCCACAGGCGAAGTCTTGCGAGGAACGGTTAGCACCGACAAGGCAACCGCCGACGAGATCAAAGAATGCCTGAGTTCAGGACGCCTTGTGCCCGACAAAATCGTCGTGCCAATCGTCGCCCATCGACTGGAGTCCGATGATTGCCAAAAGGGTTATCTCTTCGATGGATTTCCCCGAACGCAAGAACAGGCCGTGGCGCTGACGGAGTTGCTCAATGGGAACTCGATCAACATACAAGGGGCAATCGAGTTTGTTTTGCCAGTCGAAGAGCTCTTCGACCGATTGTCCAAGCGAGGTCGTTCCGATGATACGAATGAGGCAATCAAAGAACGCCTTCGGCTTTATGCTGAGGTGACAGAGCCGCTGGTCGATTACTACGCACAACGTGGTGTTTTGAAGAAGATCGACGCTCTCGGGACGCCGGACGAAGTGTTCGCTAGGGTTATCGCAGCGATTGACGAACTTTCGACACAAAGGTCACTTTAGGGAGATAGTTTGAAGGCAGGGCTCGCGTTCTGCCAAAAACGACCATTGTGGTATCGCTTAAATCGGAACGTGAAATCGCCTTGATGCGACGTGCGGGATTGGCCGTCTGGAAGGCGCATCAAATTGCTGCCGAAATGGTACGTCCGGGAGCGACGACTCGCGAAATTGATACGGCCATCGCCGCGTATTTTCGCAGCCGGAAAGCGACGCCGCTGTTTCTCGATTATCCTAACGCAACCCCGGGGAAACCTCGATTTCCCGCCGTGACGTGCATGTCTCTCAACGAGGAGGTGGTGCATGGCTTGCCTGACGACCGCCCCCTACAAGAGGGAGAAATCTTGAGCCTCGATACGGGATGCCGCTTGGGCGGCTGGTGTGGCGACGCCGCTTATACCTATAAAGTGGGCGAGGTAGCTCCCGAAATCCAAGGCCTTCTCGATGCGACGCAGGGGGTTCTCGATCTGGCAATCGACTTGCTCCGTACCAAGAGCCGTTGGAGCCAGATTGCGAGAGAGATGGGCCGCTATGTTTCAGATCGGGGCTACACATCGGTCGAGTGCTTCGTCGGTCATGGAATTGGCCGCAATTTGCATGAAGACCCCCAGGTACCCAACTTCATGAGCCGTTCGCTCCGTGGACAACAAGATTTTCGTATTGAGCCCGGCCTAGTCATTGCCATTGAGCCGATGGTGAATATGGGGACAAAAGAGGTAAAAGAGTTAAGCGACTACTGGACCCAAGTGACGAAGGATGGCAAGCCAAGTGCTCATTTTGAGCATACGGTAGCGATCACCAAGGAGGGGCCCAAGCGATTGACCGAAGCTCCGGCAGAGGAGGAGCTTCGCTTGCTGGAAGATTTTTGATGGTCGATGCCCTCTAGCCCCCGACTTTTTTGCTGGGACGGAAAAGGCAAAAACCGGCTTAATCGGCGTGAAATGAGCAAATTAAGGGCCAGTCGTTGCCCAAGTTGTGATAAATCCGTGAACACCCCTTGAAGAGACCCGCCCGGGTGCCTTAGACTCATCGATTCGGCCCTGCTCGACAGGCTCGCTAATGAGGGTTTCACAATCCCCCTTCTTGGCGGCAAGTGTTGCGCAATGGGGACCAAATTATTGATCGATTAACGGGCTGTTGGCGGGCCACCTGCCGGCCAAACAGGCCACCCAGACAGGCTGTGCGAAACTAAGCAAGAGAACGATGCCATGAAAGTCCGAGCTAGCGTCAAGCGGATCTGTGCGAAGTGCAAAGTCGTCAGGCGACGTGGTGTAGTTTATGTGGTGTGCGATAACCCGCGGCATAAGCAGCGCCAAGGCTAAGTCCCCTGGCTGAAAGTTAAGCCCTAGTTGCTCGTCGCTGCTGTTCCGTGTTTGAAAATTACCATCCAGAGTTTATTGGAGAAGAGAGTCGATGCCCCGACTGCTTGGCGTTGATATACCGACCGATCGTCCTACGGTCATCGCACTGACGTACCTATATGGCGTTGGCCCAAAGATTGCTCGCGAGCTTTGCGGTAAGGCGGGGGTTGATCCCCAGGTTCGTGCTCGCGAATTATCCGAGGATGAGGTTGCCCGCATCGCTGCCTTGCTTGACAAGGACTACGTTGTTGAAGGGCAGTTGCGACGGCAAGTGACACAGAACATATCCCGGTTGCGAGATGTCGCCTGTTATCGGGGTTTGCGTCATCGGCGTGGCCTGCCCGTTCGTGGGCAGCGCACTAAAACCAATGCTCGCACACGCAAAGGTCCGAAGAAGACGGTTGCAGGCAAGAAGGGCGTGAAGGATCTTCGCTAGTCGATCCTCAGTTAAAAAATAACGTAACGGGGGTGGTTGCCCTAGTGACCACCCAACAAATCCAATCAAAGAGTTCCATTTCTTTCGGGAAACAGCAGCGTGGCTAAAGGCAAATCAGAATCTCGTCGTCGCACCCGTCGCAACATTGCGGCAGGTGTCGCTTTCATCACCGCGACGTTCAATAACACGATGGTGACGATAACCGACACGAAGGGAGACACGCTTTGTTGGGCTAGTTCGGGTACAAGCGGTTTCAAGGGAAGCCGTAAAAGTACGCCTTTTGCTGGCCAGTGTGCTGCCCAGCAAGCGGCTGATAAGGCAAAGAAGTTTGGGCTGCGTGACGTTGAGGTGAAGGTGAAGGGCCCCGGCAGTGGACGCGAAAGCGCGATCACCGCCCTCGAAGCGGCTGGCCTCAAGGTCAAGTCCATCGAAGACGTAACGCCACTTCCCCACAACGGTTGTCGCCCCCGTAAGAAGCGTCGCGTCTAAGAGACATTGCCTCAGAGACATTGCCTCAGAGACATTGCCTCAGAGACATTGCCTCAAAGGCATCGCCTCTGAACAGCACATTCGAGACATCGCGTTTTACGCGATTTTTTAACACCGTCAAAATATCCATTGTGGTTTGTCCTTTGCGGCGACCACGCCCTGTGTCCAGTCAGTAGGAATTGAAGGCCAAAGCTATGGCACGTTACACCGGTCCCGTCTGTCGCCTTTGTCGACGTGACGGAGCGAAATTGTTCCTCAAAGGAACTCGTTGCGATACTTCCAAGTGCGCGTTCGAACGCCGCGATACCCCGCCCGGTTCGCAGCAACAGGGCCGTCGTGGCAAGATGACGGACTACGGCATTCAGCTTCGTGAGAAGCAGAAGGTGAAGCACTATTATGGCATCCTGGAGAAGCAGTTCCGCCTCTACTTTAAGAAGGCAGAGCAATCCAAAGGTAACACGGGTGCCGTACTGATGACGTTGCTCGAGCGCCGGCTTGATAACGTGGTACATCGCCTTGGTTTTGGTATGAGCCGCGCCCAGGCTCGCCAGATTATCAACCATGGTCATATCACAGTAAACGGAAGACGCTGCGACGTGGCGAGTGCCCAAGTTCGCGCTGGTGACGTGATTCGTGTTAAGAATCGTGCCAAGAGCCTTGACTGGGTGCGCGGCGCTCAGGCAGAGAACAGCCGAGACATCCCCGATTACCTCGCGGTTACCGAGAGCCCCATCCCCGAAGGAATCGTTGGTCGACTCCCAGGTACGGAGGACATTTCCGTTCCCGTTGATACCCAGCTCATCGTCGAACTTTGCTCGCGTTAAGCGAAATTAGATTTAGAACGAAACAAAATCAACTCTGCTTCTCGCAGACGACGATTGCCAGAAGCAAAAATAAAACGCTAGGGCGCCTAAGCGTCTAACATTGTAAGAAACCCCGGCCCCCCGATTTCCCCGGCCTCCCCCGATTTGGAGTCGTTTGATGCATATCCGATGGCGTGGATTAGAACTGCCCAGCATGGTCACATGCGAGCAGGAAACCCTCTCCCCCA
>JAJRUA010000168.1 GCA_024278035.1 Planctomycetota bacterium
ACCGATACGTTGCTCAATCCTCAAGTGTTTGGACAGGTGCCTGCTCTTGGGGATCCGCGGCAGGGGCTCAGTGCTCCGTTCAATCGGGTCGACAACTACCGTGAACCGGGGCGAGTGAATATCAATACGGTTGTCGGGCGACGCGACACAAGGGAAACGCCCAGCAGTGGCCCCCAAGCCGATCGGCCCGCGGACCTGTGGTCGGAAGTCTACGACGGACTCATGCACCGCCGCGCCGATAGCAGTGCGCTCGATTACCAAGGAACGGGCCGTCTTTTGCAACTGGGCCATTTGGGCCCCGCGTGGCGTGACATTGTGGTGAGCCGGCGTGGGTATTTGGATGAGACGAGCTTCGCGGCTGGAACGATCGATTATTCTCCTCGGGTTCTGAACCCCCGTTTTCCCACCTTCTTTGCGAATCCGTTGCGGAGCCCTGAGGGTGGTTTCAACGTGCCGTTGAACGACCTTCAACAGGGGGGCGTGGATGCTTCGTGGCTGCGTGCCCATTACTTGTCGCCCGGTGAAGACGGTGCGTGGGGTGTGCGTGGAGTGGACGATGAGATGGTGATAAAGCATTCACTTCCTCTCTCCGTAACGGGTAGCAGGGACCTTCATCGTGACGATGCGAGTGAAGCAGGATCGTTTTCAGCAGGAGTCGGTTCTGTTGATATTCCACTCGTCCGAGCGAATGGAACGGTGCCTGATAGCCTTGATTTGACGGGCGCTCTGCCTGACGCCGCCGCTCCGACGCCCCTGTTCTCCGGCGCTTCGACCGAACCCTCGCTCAATACGGAGCGGAACCCGCACCTGCGCTACGGGCCAATGACGCGGCTGGCGAACCTGACGACAACACGCAGTGGCGTGTTTGCCGTCTGGATCACGGTCGGTTTCTTTGAGGTAACCCCCGTAACCCAAGCCGAGCATCCGCAGATTTGGGATCGCTTTCGTGACAGCACGGGACAGTTCCGTCCTGGCATGGAAGACCTCTTCTTCCGTGTTTACCAAGACGGAATGACCCTCGGCCAAGAAATCGACATCGATACGGGCGAAAATCGCCGATATCGGGGGTTCTACATCATCGACCGGACCCTTCCCGTCGCGTTCAAGCCGGGGGATGATGCGAATGTAGACAAAGCCATTCTCTTGCGGAGACGGATCGAGTGACGACTGGACATGAAGAGCAAGCCCCACGTAACAACGGTGGTGAAAGCAGTAGCGGCGGGGCGGGCAAACTGTTCTTGATGGTGCTTTTGCTGCTGGGGGCGAGCATCGCCTTCCAGAAGTTTTTCCCCCCATGGGAAGGCGATGGCGGAGCGACGGGCCCCACGGTGCCGTTCCCGCCACTCATGGTCGAAGGATGGCTCAACACCTCCGCCGAGGGAGAACCGACCCACGCATCACTCGCCGGCAAGATGGTAGTGATCGACGCCTGGGCAACTTGGTGCGGACCTTGCCGGGCCGCGATGCCAGCACTTGCCGAACTCCACAACCGTTGGGCCGACCGCGGGGTGGTGTTCCTTGGAATGACCACCGAGAAAGGAGACAAGATCGAAGCAATCCAGGCGTTTGCCGACAGTGTGCCCGGTTTTAATTGGCCGATCGCTTATGGATCGCGCGAAGTGTGGAACGCTCTGGATATTGAGGCGATCCCCACACTGGTTCTTTTTGACCAAGAAGGCGTGCGCGTTTGGCAAGGCCATTCGTTGGAAACGCTTGAGGCGAAACTAAAGAACCACGTACTGTGAAGGGACCTGTAAGGTTCCTCTATATGTGAGAGGCGTCTCCGACGCCGATAACGCGCCGCGAATTCTACGATGAAAGAATGCCGTATCGGCGTCAGAGACGCCTCCCACAAATCCTCTTTCTTATCCCGGACAACCCTTACATCACTGGTAGTAAAACGTCTTCCGTTTGCGGATCACCGATGTGGCCGATGGCTTGCGCGCCGCCTCGTTCGATCTCGTAGTCGTTCATGACGAAAACGCCTGTTTAGGCGGGCTCTGTAGAACCGCTAGCGGTTCTTTTTTTAGGGGAGCTGTGAACGGTTGCGTTTTTTTAATCCTGAAATTGAAGAGTTTTCTCATGCAATTGCCGGTTGTTTTCATCGCCGTGTTTTTAGCAGCAGCGACCTGTTCTGCGGATGTCAAATTGCCCTCGCTGCTGAGCGACCATATGGTGCTACAACGCGACGAACCGGTACCCATCTGGGGATGGGCCGAGCCGGGTGAAAAAGTCGTCGTTGCGATTGCCGGCCAAACGCATGAAACCGAAACCAATGGAGAGGGCCAGTGGCGAATCGATCTCACGCCCCTTTCGGTAGGCGACCCACTTACGCTTGTTGTCGAGGGCAACAACCGCCTTGAGCGGACGGATATTTTGGTCGGAGAGGTTTGGGTTTGCTCGGGGCAATCGAACATGGGGTGGCCTGTTGTCCGAAGCAAAGATGCTCAGCTTGAACTTCTGACAGCCAATCATCCTCAGTTGCGATTGCTCACCGTGACCCCCAGCGGTTCCCAGACGCCCCAAGAAGATTTCAAGGGGTCGTGGCAAGTCTGCACGCCTAAGACCGCCGCAAATTTTTCAGCGGTCGGATATTTTTTTGGTTTACAGCTTCAAAGAACGCTCAACGTTCCGGTCGGTTTGATCGACAACGCCTGGGGGGGCTCTTCTTGCGAGGCGTGGGTACGACGCGACTTGCTGGAGACGGAGCCGATTTACGGGCCTCTGATGGAGCGTTGGAAGAAAACGGAGGCGAAGTTCGAGTCGGGCAAACTATTAACCGAATACCAGGAGGCGCTTGCCAAATGGGAGCAAGCTCGGGAAGACGGAAAGCATCCGGGCAAGAAACCCCTATTGCCCGAGGCCAGCATGAAAGGGAAGCATCGGCCGGCCAATCTGTACAACGCGCGAGTGCTGCCGCTTGTTCCCTACGCTTTTCGTGGGGTGATTTGGTATCAAGGGGAAAGCAATGCTAGCCGAGCTTACCAATATCGAGAAATGTTTCCACTGATGATCCAAAACTGGCGTGACACGTGGGGCCAAGGAGATTTTCCTTTTTACTGGGTTCAATTGGCCGACTACAAGAAGGAGAAATCAGAACCGGGCAACAGTGCTTGGGCCGAATTGCGGGAGGCGCAGACGATGACTCGCGATCGCCTGAAGAACACGGGCGAAGCGGTCACGATCGACCTTGGCGAGGGGAACGACATTCATCCCGTCAACAAACTCGATGTTGGCCTGCGTCTGGCTCGCTGGGCGCTGGCCCGAGATTATGGGCTTGAGATACCTTGCGAAAGCCCACGGTTTGAATCGCTGACTCAAGCCGATGGGAAAATCACAGTGACATTTCGTTCCTGTGGTAACGGATTGCACGTCTACGACCACACCGACATTCGAGGGTTTGCTGTTGCTGGCAAGGATAAAAAATGGGTTCGGGCGAAAGCGAAGATCGTGGCTGCGAATCAAGTAGAGGTTGGGAGTAAGTCGGTCGCTGTACCCGTGGCGGTTCGATATGCTTGGGCCGATAACCCCGTTTGCAATCTTGTGAGCAAAGACCGTTTGCCGGTGACTCCATTTCGTAGCGACGATTGGCCCAGGGTGACGGTCGACGCTCGCTGATTCGAGTGACCGTGGCACGTGTTTTGAAAGACGAGGGATTGTAACCCCTGTAACCGTTCACGGCAGCGGAGGTTTTCTTATCCTGACGATCTCTGCCAAAATCTCTCCTCCGGTCCCGTGTTTCTAAGAATTGGCGCTCGCGGCTCGCCTACACGATCCAATATGCGCAGCTAGCCAGCCTGCCTATGCAACCTTGACGCACCCGTCTCAAATGCTATATAAAAATTGGTTCCCGAGTATCACCTTCAGGTGGGGGTGAGAGTTGGTAGTCGTAAAAGGTGGTGAAGCGTGGCAATCCACCAACTGAACTCTGGCATCGCGAAAAATCGCCGTTGCCAGCCCTTACCCGGAACCTGGAGAAGAGAAACCGATGAAAATTTTTCGATGTACGCCTAGTGCTGCCGTTGCGGTGTTGACCGCCTTTAGCTTGCTTGCCTTGTTGGGCAATGCTCCAAGTGCCAAGGCCGATTTGATCACCGACTTCGATGGCGTGACGAATGGTGGGTGGACGCTTTCCGAGGTAGGTGGGTTATCCCCGGTTGCAGACGTTGAGGGAACCGGTGTTGCGGGAATCCGATTTAGTGATACTAACCCTCTTGGCAATCTGTATCTCTCTCCGTGGAGTGGCGACCTGAGTGCTCAGATTGGCGAGACCTTGCGTTACGGCCTTGTTTTTGTTCAGCCCAATGCTCTTGCTAACTGGGTTTCTACAACGATGGATGTAATAATTACCGATGGAACGACAGAATTGTCCGCCAATCTGAGCTACGACGATGTGGAGCCACCCCTGGGCACGGTCCTCGATCAAAATGTGCTATTGGATGCCGCCACTTTTGGCACCGACGCGGGAACATTCGCAACCGTCATGAGCAATGTCACTTCCCTTTGGATTCGAGCAGAGCACTGGGACCAGCAAGGAGTGGAAGGGTACTTGACCAATCAACTGATTCCCGAACCGGCTACTGTCCAGCTTGCCGGCTTGGTGTTAGCGACCTTTTTACTAAAACGGAGAAAGGGACTTTCTAAGTAACTCCTTCAAACGGAGTGAAAGTCCGAGTGTTGCTCTCATAAACGGGCAAACCTGCAGGAGGCGTCCGCTGACGTCTGCTGCAGGTTTTTTTTTATCCTGTTGATCCTGCCAACACTTTTCCTCCAGTCCCGTGTTTCTAAGAATTGGCGCTCGCGGCTCGCCTACTATAAAAACTAGCGCCTAGCGACTTCCGGCTAGCAAGTACCAGCAGCAACTCCACTACAGCCGGCAAAATCCGGCCATCCACCGACCTCTCCGCGTTTTATGACGTAGGCTTGCTGTTGGATGTGACCGTTTCTTTTGTCGCACGTGGTGAGGGCGTTGCTCATGCTTGGGGTTGGAACTAGCGGCACGCAATTGACCGCGTATCGACAGCTTTCGTCGATCCAGGAGCGGTTGGGGGGAACTCTCG
>JAJRUA010000169.1 GCA_024278035.1 Planctomycetota bacterium
AGGTCACTCCCGACATTCGGGCGGTGGCCGACTGGCAAACGATGGCCGATTGGCGGGAAGAGCGGGAAGAGGAAGTGCCCCCGTCGGACGATGCCAAGGAGGAAGAGAAGGAGGGGTCTTCGATCGCCGACCGTCTTGAGTCGCTCGAAGAGAAGTACGGTGATCTCGAATCTTCTTACGAGGATTTAGAATCCGCTCATACGGACCTTGAAGAAAGCCTTAAAGGCTATGCCCGCTCTGGCCACAGCGGTGCGACCATGAAAGTCAACGGGCGTATCCACTTGGACTCGTGGAACTTTCCCGACTCGTCGCCTGGAGTGAACGCGTTTGAGTCGGGGGATCCGACCGTCTCGCCGCAAGATCGCGTCGGTTTTCGCCGGCTCCGTTTTGGCGTAAAGGGAGACTTGCCTTACAACATGCTCTATCGAATTGAGATGGAGTTTGCTGGAGGGAATCAAACAGAGTTTCGCGATGCCTATCTCGGCTGGAAAGAGATGTCGTTTCTTCAAACGCTTCTCATTGGCAACCAAAAGCGACCGTACGGATTGGATCACCTTAACAGCAGCCGTTACAACGTCTTCATCGAGCGACCTTTCATCATTGAGGCGGTCAACCAAGATGCTCGGCGTCTTGGTATTCAGTCGTACGGCGTCTCCGAAGATGAGGCGTGGAATTGGCGTTACGGTGTGTTCAACCAACGGTTGGTACAAGACGAAGGGAACTACATTAGCGACCATTGGCAGGCGCAGATCGCTGGACGCTTGGCCAACACCATTTGGTACGACGAGTGTTCCGACGGTCGCGGCTATGCCCACTGGGCTCTCTCGGGCACTTGGGCTGATACCGATTCAAGCCAAGCAGCGGACAACTTTGCTAATTCGGGCGTCAGCGAAGCACGCTTCCGCACCCGGCCCGAAGCGCGCACGGTGTCGCGTTGGGTTGATACGGGCGTTGTCCCTGGCGGCGAGGATTATACGATGCTTGGCGTCGAGGGGGTCCTTAACCTCGGTGCTTGGCAACTCGTAGGAGAGCAACAGACGGTTTGGCTGAATCGAAATGGGGGCCCCGACTTACAGTTGCATGGGGCTTATGTCTATCTCTCTTACTTCTTCACGGGTGAGCACATACCGTGGGATCGTAAGACCGGCATTCTCGGTCGCGTCAAACCGTTCAAAAACTTTTTCTTAGTCGATACTTGCGATGATGGCACTGCCGGTGGCCTGGGCGCATGGCAAATCGCTGTGCGTTGGTCGGCAATTGATTTTAGCGATGAGGACATTCGTGGCGGGAAAGGACAAAGCGTTACGCTCGGTCTCAACTGGCACTGGACCCCCTACGCTCGAATGCAATTCAACTACATCTACGGCGACATTGAAGACAATGCCCTGAATGCCGCCGGAGGTAGTCCCGACTATGGCCAATATCAGGTAATTGGCACCCGGCTCATGGTTGATTTTTAGAGCCTTGCTTGCGCGTCGGTCAATCGGTTCATCGGTAGGCCTAACGCCCACCGCTCGCCAATCGGTGTTAGTTCGGGCGGTTATTCGTTGGACTCTTTGCCACGCCACTCGGATAGGCTTTGGAAGAGGACGAAGAACGCGGGGACGAAGAGCAAACTGGCCACCGTTGCGGCGATCATGCCACCTACCACGGCGTTGCCTACCGCTTGGCGGCTGCCGGCTCCCGCTCCTGTGGCCAATAAGAGGGGTAAGAACCCTAGGATCGATGAGAAGGCGGTCATGAGAATCGCTCGGAAGCGTATCGAGGCGGCTTGCTGAGCCGCTTCGCGGATCGTCTTCCCTTCGCGTCTCAACTCCGAGGCGAACTCGACAATCAGAATAGCGTTTTTGCTGGCCAAAGCGATCAACAGGACCAAGCCGATTTGCGTGTAGACGTTCATGTCCATTTGCCTTATAGCCAGCATGATAACGACCCCCGACGCCGCCAGTGGCACCACCGCAATAACCGCAGCAGGGCTCGTCCAGCTTTCGTATTGGAAGGCGAGAACCAAAAATACCAACGTGATAGAAAGGCAAAGGATGAAGCCCTGTGATTGGGTCACGTCCGCCGCTTCGCTGATGAGCTTCTCTTGGTACGACATGCCGGTCCACTCAAAACCCATCGACGCCGGCAGTCGACTGTTGGCGATCTTCTCCATCAACAGGAGGGATTCGCCCGAGCTGTAGCCCGGCGCCGGTTCGCCGTTGACCTGAGCGGTTGGATAGAGGTTGTATCGTTGGATGACTTGGGGGCCGACCATCTCTTGAAGCTCGACCAACGTGCCGAGGGGAATCATCTCGCCCCGATTGTTGCGAACCTCAAGCTGTCCAATGTCGCTGGCACTTTGCCGGTACGGATGGTCGGCCTGTAGGCGAACCTGATAGGTACGGCCAGCAAGGTTGAAGTCGTTGGCATAAGCAGACCCTAGGTAGGCCTGCAACGTACCAAAGACCGAACTGAGCGGCACGCCCAGAGCTTTCACCTTATTTCGATCGATTTTCGCAAACAGTTGCGGAGCCCCCGCACGAAAAGTCGTATTCAGACCTACCAGCGACGATTGCCCGCGGGCCGCGTCCATCAGGTCGGCGACAGCGAGGTTGAGTTCGTCCAGCCCAGCATCGTTCCGATCTTCTACCTGAAGTTGGAACCCGCTGGCGTTGCCAATCCCGTCGATCGGCGGAGGAATGAAAGCGAAAACTATCCCCTCTTGAATCGCC
>JAJRUA010000170.1 GCA_024278035.1 Planctomycetota bacterium
GTAGGTCCGTTACGAAAAAAACGGGCACCCTGGCGATGACTTGCCAGGGTGCCCGTTAGGAGGCCCGATTGGGTGGCGTGGTGCCTATGTCTTCTTAACCCTTATCTCCTTGAGTGGCGTAGCAACGGAATCCCTCCGCGCTACTTCTAACTACGATTTCAATAAGGACTACTTGGTCGATGATCCCTCTCCGTCGTCCTCGTCATCGTCTTCATGCTCGTGCATGGCGGGGGAGTCCTCGTCTGCCTCTTCGTCATCGTGAAAAGTAAAGGAGCTATCCCCGTCGTCTCCTTCCTCTTCAAAGGCCCCTCTTTCTGCGTCCCCCTCTCCTTCCTCATCGTCAAACAAGGTTCGTTCGCTGTCTCCCTCGTCGTCCCCTTCGTCCTCGAACCCGACATGCTCAGCCTCCCCTCCCTCTTCGTCGAAGAGAGAACGTTCGGCGTCATCGCCACAATCTTCGCCATCGCAGAAGGTGTGTTCTGCGTCGCCACCGCATCCCTCTTCGTCACAGAAGGTGTGCTCAGCGTCGCCACCCTCTTCTTCCAGGACAATGCTAACGGCAGGGCTAGTGGCGGCGTAGCTCACACTGGCCGGCAGAGCGGCAAAAGCGACGGCGGCAAGCAAAGCGGCGAAAGGGCTGATTTTCTTCATCACGAGATTCCTTTTTCGTGGAGTTGGATTCCGGACGTCTCCGTTCCGGAGGAAAAGTTGTTTCTAGCGACCCGTGTTCCGAAGCGGCTCGCTGGTGAGAGTCACAACAGGTTGTCACTGACAGAAGAGAGTTGCAAAGAGGATGCCAAACGACAAAAAAATCTTTCCACTGCGTTTTTCCCGCATAAGTAATCGGTGCGGCTCGGCATCATAACAACTTGAGGGAATTCGTTACAAAATGGTTGTAAACCCTGCTGTAAAAGCGGTGCAACTGTAAAGAAGCCGCGAAGCGCTTAGTCCCCGCTTCCCTATCTTTTTTGGGGAGGGGGTTTTGGAACCCTGTACATAATTCAGCCCCCTCCCCTAGCCCCTCCCCCTACTGGGGAGGGGGAACTACGCGCTTCGCGTTTGTCTCAACCATACCGAGGTTCGTGCAGCCGCAAGGTCTGTACGCCCGCTGCCAGCATCACAGCCGCCCCTAACGCAAACACCGGCACACAGCCGAGCAGGCTAACCAAACAACCCACGAACGGTGAACCGACGATCACGGGCAACGCCAAGCACATGCCGATGGCACTGATGTAACGAGGGTACTCTTCGCTATCGACTAGCTCGAGTGTGTAGTTGATGAGCATCTTGATCGTGACCGGCGTGAAGCCGAGCGGCAAGAAAACAACCCAGAACCAGTCCGCCATGGCTTCTGGCGAGAGCATTGCAAGGCCGATCGCTGTCAGTGGGGCTAATGCCGAGCCGAACACGGTTAGTCGCACCGAAAGGCGATTTCCAAATCGGTCGGCCAGTGGCCCTGCCAGCAGCCCCAAAATGGCAACCGCCGTATGCTGCGTGACGGTCCATACCATGAGCGACTGCAAATTGAACCCGCCTCCAGAGGCTTCGGTCGCTTGATGCCGAGCCAAGGCTTGGTAGTGCGGAAAGAGCGTGAACGTAGAACTGAAAAGCAGCGAAGTTAGTGCTACGCCCCGTAGGGCTTCGTCGTGCAGCATCAGCCGCCATGATTCGCGTAGACGATGCCATGCGGAAAGCGAAGGTTCTTCAAAGGCATCAGACGACTCACGAATCCCCAGCATGGCCAGACTACCAATCGCAAACATCACCGCCGGTGCGGCAAAAAGTAACGAAAAACCTTTGTCGGGCAATGCCAACCAACGGGCCATTAGCCACCACACACAAAAAATGGCGATCGGTGATCCCCACAGAACCGACGCCGCAAAAAGTCTTCCACGCCGAACGGCTGGGATCAGTTTGCCTTGAAGCGAGTGGGACGCCAATTGATTGATTCCCGTGATCGCAAAGAAAATGCCGTAAACCATCAGGAAAAAGTAAGGCATCCACCAAACGGGATCGCCATCCGCCCCGCGCCAGATGCCACTCCACCAAACGGCTGATAGCAGCGCGAAGGGACCCGCCATGCCAAGCGTTGCCAAGCCGACAGCGACGCGTTTTTGTGGCATCAACTTGAGCTTCCTTGCGAACAGCACCGGCACCAAACTAAAGCCAATCCGATTGAACACCATCAGCGAACCGCGCAACACGGGGCCGCCGCCGATCATATCCATAAAAAACGGTATGATGATGCTCTCGGTCTTAAAGACCCAGCCGACGCGCATCATCACTTGGTGAAGAGTGAGCCAAATGAAATTGTTCGCCTCGTGCGCAGGATGCTCGTCGCATTGGATACCATTAAGACTGGTCTCCGGCGCATCCCCTGCTAAGCCGGGCGACGTAGCAGCATCAATCGAACGGGACATAAGGCGGGGGAGCCTGGAGGGAAAGGCGGGGCGGGCGGGAACCCTAGTCTAACCGCGAAGCAGCATTTCCAGATAGCTACGAGGCTCTTCTTTTAGGAGTCCCAACTCTCGGGCAAGGTTCACCACCGCCCGCTCCGCCGCTTCGCAATCCGCTTTATCGGCCACCGTTTCGACTTCGGCAAAAACCCCCAAACCTTCCACATCGTCAACCACCACCTCCAATTTCCTCTCTTCGCGTTCCAGAACGTACGGCGTCCGTCGCTTGCGAAGCGTAAAAACTTCGCGAAAGCCGAGGCGTGTGAATAGTTCACACCAATCTTTGGCCGTTTGTTCCGCTAGCGGCAGTTCCAACTCAAACCGTGTCTTAGCACGCCCCGCCTGCTTGGGCCCTTTGTACGTCACGCAAGACACGTCACCGACGGTGCGAATACGCAGCGCCTCGTCGGTCACGGCATAATCGCGCTCTGGGTGATTGAAATAGACATCGGCTTGCGCGACCGTTTCACCACGCACTGCACCTAGCGCCGTGAGCTGCGACTCCATCGCACGGGCATCGGTCAACGGAAACTTCAGTTCAATTTCGAGCATTTTACACTGGACGGCGAGAGAGCCGTGTCGTCCCCGACCACGGCGAAAAAGAATGGAACCACAAAGGAACGAC
>JAJRUA010000171.1 GCA_024278035.1 Planctomycetota bacterium
AGTCTTGATCCCGAGAAGGTGAGCGCAGCCGACATCCTACGCTATGTCCGCCAGCACTGGCGCATTGAAAACGGCCTGCACTTCATAAAAGATCGGTGGTGGGACGAAGATCGTCACCACACCCGTCGGCCCGGTCTCTCGGCTTGCATGGCGGCAATCAACAATGCGGCTCTCTCCATCCATCGGCTAAAATCCGACCCCGATATACCCGTTCGAGCCGCCGCCGATTACATCGCCTGGAAACCTGAACTCGGACTGAAACTGCTTAATTCCTGACTTTGCAGTTCTCCTGGAGATTTCTCGGAAAAATTTCTTTTTTCAGTCCGATTCTGATACAATCACCCCTTTAATTCTGATTGGCAGGGCTCGTATGAAGAATCGGTCTGCCGGCCGCTTGGCTCCGGCACCTCAATGCGGGCATCTCTGATCGGCCATCACCATCAAATATCTTCAAAAAGAGGAACAGAGCGATGGCAAAGCAAAAGGGTCTCGCATGGCACAGTTTTGGGCGCATTGTCACTTTGGTGTTCTTCGTGGGCCTCATGACGGGGGGGCTCCGTCTTTCGGGCCTTGTGATGGCAGCCGAAACACCGACGGCCAAGATATCCAAGGAGGAAAAACCTAAAAAGTTCAAGGCCTTTGCCAAGGTCACCAAAGGCGCTAAGAAATACGAAGGGCTTTTTAATCTCTATAAAAAAGATGAGCATCTCTACGCGGTTATCAAAACCGATCAGTTAGACAAAAACTTCCTCGCCCCCATCGCGATTGCCAAAGGCATGGCGTCGGCTGGTATGCCACTCAACTTTGGCGACGAGTGGGTTATTTCGTTCCATCGCGCGGGCGACAAGATTCAGGTGATTCGGAAGAACGTTCACTACGAAGCCCCAGACGGAACGCCCGTTAAGAAAGCGGTGGAGCAAAACTATCTCGACTCGATTTTGTTGGCGATTCCGATCGTTAGCGACGACCCGCCCGGCAATGGCGTGCTGATCGATCTGTCGGATATCTTTCTTTCCAATTTTGCCAATCTGTGGATCGGAAACCTGGACCGCAACCGGACGACTTGGCATCAGGTCAAGACGTTCAAGAACAATATCGAACTACAAGTCAAGGCAACCTTCTCCCGAGGGTACTTCTCTTACTTCTCCTTCTGGGACGACGGGGTGATCGACTCACGCGGCGTCACGGTGGTGCTGCATTACAGTTTGACCAAGCTCCCCGAATCGGGTTACAAGCCCCGGTTTGCCGACCAGCGAGTGGGCCACTTCATCAACGCCACGAAGGATTTTGGCTCGAAGAACCCTGACACCAATTTCAAACGCCGCATCAATCGTTGGCGCCTCGAAAAATCGAATCCGTCGGCGAAGCTATCGCCCCCCAAGGAGCAGATCACTTGGTGGATTGAAAACAACGTGCCGCACGAGTACCGCTCTTATGTCGAGGAAGGCATTCTCGAATGGAACAAGGCCTTTGAGAAGATCGGCTATCGGAATGCGATCGGCGTGCGCTGGCAACAGGACGGGGACAAGTTCGATCCGGAGGATATCAACTACTGTACGTTCCGGTGGGTTACGACTCCCTTTACGTTTGCCATGTCGGGCCTTCGTGCCGATCCGATCACAGGAGAAATGATCGATGGTGATGTGGTCTTCGATGCCAGTTGGGTTCGTTACTGGAAGATGGAATACTCGTTGCTTGTTGGCTCACCCCTTGCTACGAAGGGGAACGAGGCGTCGGCCAATTCTTTGGCCATGCCGTACGATGTGGGAGAAGTCATCAGCCCCATTATGGCGGCTAAGCATGGTTACGGCCTGCCGACGCCCTCACCGGCGCATGCACTCGACACACGCCTGAGAAGTCAACAGCAAGGTTTGCGCCAGTGCGATCGTTGCGGAGGAGAGCATGGCGCAGTGCCACAAGTGATTCCTACCGGCTGGAGTCCGCTTCAGGTGATGATGAATCGACGGTTGGCGGCCGGGCGTTTTTCGACCTGTCAGTACGGTCTCGCCAAACGGCAAGAGTTCCGTCTTGCGGCGCTCGCCATGGCCGCGGCGGGTGGCTCCGGCGATGAAGAGGAGGCCGATGACGATGACGATGGTGGCAGTGACGGAGACAAAGAGAAAGAGAAAAAAAAGCGCAAGGAATTGCCGGAAGAGTTCATCGGACAGTTGATTAAGGGGATTGTGATGCACGAGGTGGGCCATTCGCTCGGGCTACGCCACAATTTCAAGGCAAGCTCAATGCTCTCGTTGGAGGAGATCAACGATACCTCGATCACACGAGAGAAGGGGCTTTCGGGGAGCGTGATGGATTACAACCCGATCAACATTTCCCTCGACCAAGAGAAGCAAGGTGATTTCGCAACCACTACCATCGGCCCTTACGACTACTGGGCAATCGAGTATGCCTATAAAACAATCGACGGGGACGAAGAAAAAGGGCTGAAGAAAATTGCCGCTCGTTCGCCCGAGCCGGACCTCACCTACGCAACCGATGAAGACCTTTGGCTAAGCAACGACCCCCATGTCAATGCCTTTGATTTGGGGGACGATCCGGTTGCCTACGGAAAAATGCGGATTGAACTGGCAGAAAAACTTTTACCTACCATTGAGGAGACGATCATTGAGGATGGCGAGTCGTGGGCACGGCTTCGCTCGGCGTTTTCTGTCCTACTAGGCCAGTACGGCAACGCGGCGTACCTCGCTTCGTCGGTTATTGGAGGTCAGCATTTTAATAAGCACCATAAAACCTCAAAAAGCGACAAGAACGACGGCGAAAAAGAAATCGTCGATCCCATCACTCCCGTATCAGGTGAAAAACAACGCGAAGCCCTGGAGTTCCTCACCGAGAAAATCCTCAGCGACGCGGCTTTCGATTTCGAGCCCCAACTGCTTCGTCGCCTGACCTCAGAGAATTGGTACCACTGGGGGAGTCGGTTCGCTTTCTTCGGTAGCGTTGATTACCCGATCAATGACCGCATCCTTGGCATCCAGCGGATTGTCCTCAATCACTGTCTCGATCCGTCCGTTCTTCGCCGCTTGCAGAACCAAAAACTAATGGCTGC
>JAJRUA010000172.1 GCA_024278035.1 Planctomycetota bacterium
AAGAACCCCAGGAGCCCGCTGATCATGCATTAGGCCGTTCCCGTGGTGGGCAGTCCCCAGAAAAAAGGGCCACTAAAATCCATATCTTGTGCGATGGCGTCGGCCACCCGTTGGGATTTCAGCTTTCACCTGGCCAAGCTCGTCGGTGCCGAGGCGGATGGCGAAAAGGCCAAGGCCGAAGAGAACGGAGCGGCCGCGGCCGAGCCGGTGGGGCCCGATCGGTGACCCGTTTTTAGCCCCGGGTCAGTGACCCGGGGCTAATAACAAAATCCCACGGTTTCGGTCCCCAACCGGCTCGTTCATTATGCCGCTCGACGTATCGGATTCTTGCCACCATGGTCGAATGGTCAAAGCACCATCGTTTGTCGTATCGTGCTGTCCAAATCGGTCGGCCCGGACGCAAACCTAACGTACCGCATCTTTGGCACACTTGACGACTTGGCCAATGGAATGGGTTGTCGGTCCTATCACGAAATGCACGTGCCAACGATCGAGTGAGAGCGCAAGCAGACTTACACCTAACCGGTTCTCGAGCGATTCACCTATCATCCGGCCAACATTGAGTAATTCGTCTTCTTGAAACAAGAAAGGCGAATCCTTCATCCGCCGTCGATCGGAGGATTCAAGAGTTGGGGCGGGATCATGTACCTGTCCCGTCCGATCGACCCAACCACGATGGTCACCTCGCAGCCATGAACCGTAGGTCGTGATCGTAACAAGCGTTGCAAGAGCATTGGGTGTGTAGTCGATGGCCATGAAGGGAGCATAGCCAAGCAGTGTACATGCGACAACCTTTCTGTTGCTTTTATTCTTGGTTTAGCCCCGGGTCACTGACCCGGGGCTAAAGTTTCCCGCGGTATTCGATAACAATCATGGGCATGTCCGATGCCCCCACCCCACCCCGTTCCAATGTCGCCGATCGCTTGGCTGTGGCTGCCGCTGTGCAGCCCGATGCGGTTGCGATTGCCGTGGCAGGGAAACGGGGGGGCTTCAAGACGATCACCTACGCTGAGCTGGACGCCGATGCAACAACGCTCGCCCAAGGGTTGGTCGCGATAGGCGTTCGCCCTGGAATGCGGATGGCCCTGCTTGTACGGCCCGGCATTGAGTTTGTGACGCTCGTTTTTGCTCTCTTGCGAAGCGGGGCGACAATGGTGCTGGTCGATGCCGGTTTGGGACGAAAAAACATTGTGCGTTGCCTTGCTTCAACCGAACCCGAAGGTTTTGTCGCAATTCCCTTGGGCCACGCGATGCGTTTGCTCAAGCGGCGTGAGTTCCCCAAGGCAAAAATCCATGTTACCGTCGGACGGCGCTGGGCCTGGGGTGGCGAGACGCTGGATTCCCTTAGGCGAGCCGCGAGCGCCCCTTTATCGGAAACACACCGCCGGAGGGAATTACCGCACACCGCCGACGACGACACCGCGGCGATCGTTTTCACGTCCGGCAGCACCGGCCCGCCGAAGGGCGTGCTCTATCGGCACGAGACGTTCGTCACCCAAGCCGACGAAATCCAGCGGCAGTACGACCTGCAACCGGGCGGTGTGGACCTTGCTTGTTTCCCCCTGTTCGGACTGTTCAACGTCGCCTGCGGTGTGACGACCGTGTTCCCCGACATGGATTTTTCACGGCCCGCGTCGTGCAACCCCCATAAATTGCTCGAAGCGGCCAACCATTGGAAATGCAACCAAGCGTTTGGTTCGCCCGCTGTTTGGGACTGCCTGAGTCGCCACTGCGAAGCGACCGGGGCTCGGATTCCCACGTTACGCAAGGTTTTTTCCTGCGGGGCGCCCGTCCCGGCCAAGGTCTTGCGGCGAACGCTCGCCTGTGTTCACCCGGAAGCACAGATGCACACTCCCTACGGCGCAACCGAATCGCTCCCCGTCGCCACGATCGAAGCCCAAGAGGTACTTAACGAAACTGCCGCCAAGACCGACGAAGGAGCGGGCATCTGCGTCGGCCGAAAGTTCGACACGATCGATTGGCGAATCATCCGCATTAGCGATGGACCGATCACCACGATTGAAGAGACCGAATCTTTGCCCCCAGGCGAGATCGGCGAATTGATCGTACGCGGCCCCCAAGTAAGCCGCAGCTACACAGGCGAGCCGCGAGCGTCAGTTTCCAGAGAGACGGGGACCGGAGATAATCACCACAACGCCCTGGCCAAAATCCAAGATGGCAATACCATTTGGCATCGTATCGGCGATGTCGGCTACTTCGATGACCAACAGCGTTTCTGGTACTGCGGTCGCAAATCGCATCGCGTAGAGACCACCGAGGGAACGCTTTTTACAATCCCCATTGAATCCATTGCAAATACTCATCACCGAGTTGAACGGAGCGCCTTAGTCGGCATCGGACCACGCGGTGATCAAAGGCCTGTTTTAGTCATTGAGAGACGGCCTGTCCGTGGTCCTTCTGCGGATGTTACAAATGAGGTTGCTACAATGTGTTCCAAAATCATGAAAGTTATTTTGTACCCACGAAAGCTGCCCGTCGATATTCGGCATAACTCGAAGATCCGCCGTGAAAAACTAGCCGTTTGGGCGGCCGAGCAACTGCCTCGGCTGAAACCTCCGGCGACTGACGCCGACGGCTCGCCATCAAAAAAAAGTGATAACTCGTTTAACTAGCGACTAGCAACTCCCAACTAGCAACTCCGAATGCGTTATCTCGTTACTGGTGCTGGCGGCTTTCTTGGCCGGTACATTTGTGAACAACTCATCGCCCGTGGCGATACGGTGCGAGGGTTTGCGCGCGGTGACTACCCGGAATTGGTGGCAGCGGGCGTCCCAATGGTGCGGGGCGATTTGGCAGACCGTGACGCCTTGCTTCGTGCTTGCGAGGGGGTCGATTGCATTTTTCACGTGGCGAGCAAAGTGGGCGTTTGGGGACGTTGGTTCGATTACTTCCGTGCCAACGTTCACGGGACGCTCAACGTGCTGAGCGTGTGTGAAGAACTGGGCATCACGCGGCTCGTCTTTACCAGCAGCCCGAGCGTCACGTTCGATGCAGCCCGGTGGGATTGCGATCAGCGGGGTGTCGAAGCGACGGTTCCCTATCCAGAAAAATGGCTCGCCCATTATCCGCACTCCAAAGCACTGGCCGAACAGCTGGTGCTTACGCAGAACGGCGCTACCGTTGGTGACGACAAACGGCTCAAGACAACTTCGCTGAGGCCGCATTTGATTTGGGGGCCGCGCGACCCTCACCTCACGGCCCGACTAATTGAGCGTGCTAAAAAAGGGCGACTCCGTCGCGTTGGTCCAGGCGGTAACCAGGTGGATATGATTTATGTTGAGAACGCTGCCGAGGCGCACCTGTTGGCCGCCGATGCCCTGGCAACCGACGCCGCACCGAACGCCGGCAAGGCGTATTTTATTAGCCAAGACGAGCCGGTGGATTGCTGGAAATGGATTGACCAGATCTTGGCGCTTGCCAATCTGCCGCCCGTCAAGCGGTCCGTTTCTGCCCGCATGGCCTACAGCATCGGTGCCCTGCTCGAAGCGAAGCACTGGATGCTCCGCGACTTCAAGAAAGAACCCCGCATGACCCGGTTTCTCGCCCGACAGTTGGCGACCGACCACTGGTTCGACCCCACCGCTGCGGAGCGAGATTTTGGGTATCACCCCCGAGTTTCGACCGAGGAAGGAATGGAGCGGCTAGGCCGCTGGCTTACAGAGGCGTAGGCAAGCCGTCGGCGTTCCCCCCGCAGAAAGCAAAATCCACCACCGCTTTCGGCCTCGCCGAGCCCCAAGTACAATCATTCCCTTTGCCTATCTTTGCAGAGTGGTGGCGGTTTGCCCCTCACGATTCCGCATTCCCCAATCCGAAATTCGCATTCGTATGCTAAGAACCCACACCTGCGGCGAACTCCGCCTTTCCCATGATGGAACCCAAGCCACCCTTTGCGGATGGGTCGATAGTTACCGTGACCACGGCGGCGGGCTCTTTATTGATCTCCGCGATCGGTACGGCATCACGCAGGTCGTTTTCAACCCGCCCGACTCGTCGCAAGCGGTGATCGACGCCAGCAAAGAGCTACGCTCGGAGTTCGTGATCCAAGTGACGGGCAACGTCGCGCCGCGTCCTGAAGGGATGGCCAACCTCAAGCACACGACGGGCGAGATCGAACTGCGCGTTACCGAGCTGAAAGTACTCAACCCATCGCTGACTCCGCCCGTCTCACCTTCAGAAAGTGTTACGGAGCTAGCCGGTGAAGACTTGCGGCTCAAGCATCGGTACCTCGACCTTCGCCGCCCCGTCATGCAACGTGCGCTGCTCCTCCGCGATAAGATCGTCAAGGGAATGCGAGACTATTTTTCGGACCATCACTTCATCGATATCGAAACACCGGTGCTCGGTCGCTCGACGCCCGAAGGTGCGCGCGATTACCTCGTCCCCTCACGCGTTCATCATGGCAAGTTCTACGCCCTCCCGCAGTCGCCGCAACTCTACAAATAGATCCTCATGATGGCGGGCTACGACCGCTACGTGCAGGTCGCCCGTTGCTTCCGCGACGAGGACTTGCGTGCTGATCGCCAGCCCGAGTTCACGCAGCTTGACGTGGAGATGGCGTTCATTGATGACGAAGACATCATGTCGCTCATCGACGGCCTGGTCGTCAAGATGGCCAAAGATATTCTTGACCTCGACGTGAAACTGCCTCTACCGGTCATGACTTACGACGAAGCGATGCGGCGTTTCGGCCACGATGCGCCCGACCTGCGCTTCGGTTTGGAGATTGTTGATCTTACGGACCTTGCGCCAAAGTCGGATTTTGGCGTCTTCAAGAGCGTTGTCGAAGCGGGCGGACATGTCCGTGCGATCTGTGTTCCTCAAGGCACAACAAAATACAGCCGCCGGGGCATCGACGGTCTCACAGAGTTCGTCAAGGGCTTTGGGGCGAAGGGCTTGGCGTGGTTCCGTGTCGAGGACACTGATGGCAAGCCGACGCTCAACTCCAACATCGCCAAGTTCTTTAGCGATGAGATTCGGGCCGAAATGGTCGAGCGGCTAAATGCGAAGGTGGGCGACCTCGTCCTCTTCTCCGCCGATCAGTGGCTGGGCACGTGCCGCGTGCTTCACGCCCTGCGCACAAAAGTCGCCGCCGAGATGGAGCTTTACGATAAGAACGAGATGCACTTCTCGTGGGTCGTCGAGTTCCCCATGTTCGAGCGGGCCGAGGACGCTGACAACCCACAGGCCGAGGGCCGTTGGAGTGCGATGCACCATCCGTTTACCGCACCGCTGGACGACCACGTCGCGTACCTCGACACCGATCCCGGCAAGTGCCGAGCCAAGGCGTACGACCTCATCATCAACGGCAGTGAAGCGGGGGGCGGCACGATCCGAATCCACGACGCCGAGGCCCAGTCGAAGGTGTTCGAGCTACTAGGCATCGACGCCGAGACAGCCAAGGACCGTTTCGGCTTCCTCCTCGACGCCCTCCAGTACGGCTGCCCTCCGCACGGCGGCATCGCGCTGGGCATCGACCGTGTCGTGATGCTCTTCGCCGGCCTCGACAACATCCGCGACGTGATCGCTTTCCCGAAAACGCAGAAGGCAACCGACATGATGACCGAAGCACCGGGATCGGTCGATGCGAAGCAGCTCAAAGAGCTGGCGGTGAAGTTGGATTTGTAATGAGATGGCAAGGAACGCTTTTTAACCCGATCGGCATGTTCCTTCTTGCCTCCCTTCGCCCGTGTGATACAACGTAATTACACACCATCGGCGATTCTTAAAGGAAGGGAACCATGCGTATCGACCTCGTTCAGATCGGAAACTCCAAGGGGATTCGCATCCCCAAGGCGATCATTGAACAGGCCCAGCTGACCGAGGTGCTGGATATGGAGGTTGCCGAAGGGGTAATCATTCTTCGCTCAGCCCATCAGCCCCGGGAGGCTTGGGAAAAGGCGGCGGCTGAGTGCCGCGCGGCGGGCGAAGATCAGCTCGACGCCTGGGATGTAATCATGTAGCTGGTCGGTCGCCGTCTACGGTTCTGCTAGACTTTCGTAAGAATCGCGTACATGTTATCGCTGAGGGGGAACTTGTCCAGCAGGTTTTGGCGAGAGACGGTGTAGCCAGCTTCTTTCGCCAGCTTTTGCAATGTCTTTGGCGTGAAGTAATTGACGTGATCCGGGAATCGGAAGCCGGACCATTTCCGCCCT
>JAJRUA010000173.1 GCA_024278035.1 Planctomycetota bacterium
ATTGGGCCATTCATAGAAATCGGTCAGGAGCTTGAGGGTACTTTTAAGTGCCTATCCCAAAACCTATCAGGAAGTGTCCAGCGGTCGAGAAAGACCAAGGCACTTGAAGGTTGGGGGACATGCCGTAAAATCTTTCCGCGTCCTTTAGCATAAGGGGAAGCGGCGGCTACAAACAAACAGTAGACTGACCCGAAGTGGATTGCCTTATAACAAGGCATGTGGTCTTCCGCGGAGTTCTGCCTTGCCGGCGGAAGGATCAATTCAATCGATAGAACCTGACTTGCCAAGCCTTTACTCCTAAAAAACAACCATGGCTAAATGCGACGAAGGTTATCTCTGTGAAGTTTGCGGCAAGGACGTTGGGTCCATTACCGACTCGGACCTCTACCTTCGGTACGTCATCGGCCAGCTCGACCCGGAAGTGCTCCACACAACTCCTGAGCGGCACCTGCGCTGCAATCCCTCACTGGCTCAATACATCGTTGACGAGCGCTTCGAGCAGGTTGTCTGCGAGGGGCCTTTCGATAAGCAAACCCTTGATTTCGGGTACGTGCGTAAGCAAGAATCCCTCATCACACGCGGTTGGCAACGCCTGCGAGAATTGGCCCAACTCGGTGGCCCCATCACAGAATACCCGTTACCAGAAGTCCTCAAGAAGTCGTAGCCGCTCACAAAAAACCTCACGGAAAGGCGCAAATGGGATCGCGCAGAGACGCGGAGACAGCAGGGAAACGATTCTTATCTTCCTCTGCTGTCTCTGCGCGAGATAGTTTCCCTTTGCGTCTTCGCGACTTTGCGTGAGACCTTTGTTTCCTAGCCTCCTGAAGGCGCATTCGCCTTTCGCCCAAATCAAAAGTGCTAGATAATCGACTTCATGACTTTACCGAAAGAACCTTCGGCCGTTCCTTCCTCGACCCGTGTCGAAGGAGAGCTTCCGCCGTTGATGCAGGACAAATCATTTTGGGGAATGAGCCTCACGCAATTCCTCGGAGCGTTTAACGACAATCTGTTTAAGCAACTCCTGCTATTGCTCGCTACGCCAACGGCAGCGCAGCTCGCAGCAGGGGCCCAACCCGACCGGCAGGCCGAGGCGATGGTTGTCTTCGCGGCGGCGGTGCTTATTTTCTCCGGATTTGCCGGTTGGCTAGCCGACGGCCTAAGCAAACGGACGCTCATCATTGGCTCAAAAATTGCTGAGATTGTCGTCATGGTATTCGGCATGATCGGCTTCTTTTTTTATGGAACGATCGGCTTCGGCGGTATGTTGGTGGTCCTTTTTTTAATGGGAGTGCAGACGGCATTTTTTGGCCCTCCCAAATACGGTATTTTGCCGGAGACCATTCGCGACCGCGACCTCCCCCAAGCGAATGGCATTTTCTTGATGTTCACCTTCATGGCGATCATCTTCGGAATGGTGTTGGCCGGGATTTTAGGGGCGAATCTTGAGACGATCTGGCTCAGCTCAGCCGTTTGTATCGGAATCGCTATCCTTGGCACCGCCACTTCGTTCTTGGTTCGCCGCGTCCCGGCAGCCAATCCAGGAATGCCCCTCCGCTGGAGCGATTGCCTTGCACCGCCAGAAGTGCTACGGCTCGTTTGGCGAGACAAGCAACTGCTCTACGCCCTGATGGTTACCAGTGTTTTTTGGATGCTCGGCGGTATTGTTCAGAACAGCGTCAACGCGCTCGGCAAAAGCCAGCTTGGCTTGGGCGACGGAGCAACGAGTCTTCTCGCTGCGATGCTTGGCATAGGGATTCCCCTCGGTTGCCTCCTGGGCGGAAAACTCTCGGCAGGCCGGATTAACCCGCGCGTCGTAGCCGGCGGAGCAATTGGCGTCGTGATTTGCCTCGCGCTGATGTCGCTCCGAGGCGGGGAAGATCGCCATTTTCTCGGATTTTACGGAAGCATTCCGGTGCTGATTGCTGCGGGCATCAGTACCGGAATCTTTATTGTGCCGATCCAAGTTTCGGTACAGGCGTTGCCTCCAGCCAACGAAAAGGGACGGATGATCGCCCTTATGAACCAGTGCAACTGGATCGGCATCATCTTGGGTGCCTTTTTATTCAAGGCAACGATTCTGTTCCTTGAGCAAACCGACCAACCTCGTAATACGGCGTTCTTAGTCGCCGCGGCCCTGATGCTGCCTATCGCGATTTTCTATCGTCCCGAAGAACGCCAGCTTGGTGACTAACGGCTTGTCGCAAACATTCAGACGCATCGCCTTCCGCTACTGAACCCTACGCGAGCCAAGCGGCAGGTTGGTTTGAGCCGACAAATGGTGACACGGAAAGTTAGGGTTGCTAGCGCAAACATCAATAAGCTTCCAGGAAGGAACAGACGTAGTCGGTCAGTTCTTTCACTTTCACTTGAAACATCGAGTCCCCCGGCACGTTGAACGATTCGCCTTCGCCGTAGGTGGTCCCTCTTTTTTCGCCTGGCATAAAAACTTCCAGCTTGCCAGAGATGATTTCCATCAGTTCGGGCTTCACCGTACCGAACTCGTATTCTCCCGGCAGCATCACGCCGAGCGTCTTCTCCGAGCCGTCCGAAAAGCGGACCGTTCGGCTCGTGACCTTGCCATCAAAATAAACATTCACCGGAACGAGAACCGTCACCGAATCAAATTGCTGTGCCATGAGGGATAGCTGGATAGAAAGCGGGGAAGAGAAGAAGAGAAATGGGATAGCTTTAAGTTTCGTCCTTAGCCGAGTCTTTCGGCAAACTCTCCGAAGCGGTAGGCGAATCCTCCTTAGGAGAGACAGGGGCTTGCCTCTCGTCCTGCAAAACCCCTTCGCCCTGCAAAACGGAGTCGGCGAAATCAGCGGCTAAGAGAGCTTCCACAGCACCATTGGCGTCAAAGAGTGCTTCATCGATGGCAACAACCGCTCTCTTTGTCTCTAGGTCTACCTGCACATCCACCACGCCCGGCTGCTCTTGGAGCGTCTTGTGGACCTTCGGAACACAGACAACCTTGCAGTGCATTCCCGGCACGTCGAACGCAACCGTTGGGGCGTTATCCGGATTGAACACTACCTGTTCCACGCCGATATCAATCGAGGGAACTTCTACGGTCGCCTCCTGTTTCGAGCAACCAATCGCAAGCGTTATTAGGCAGCAAGCGATCCAACTATTTCGCAACGATAACATTGATTTTTCCTTTGAGTCCTTGGTGGTTCAATGGGCCACTCGGTTTCACTTAGCCGCGACTTCTTCGACAATCTCTAAAAGCTCACCCTCATTCGCCATCTTGCGGATATCTTGGGTAATCTTCATCGAGCAGTATTTGGGACCACACATGCTACAGAACTGAGCACTTTTGAACGTTTCTTGCGGGAGCGTTTCGTCGTGGTAGGCGCGAGCCGTTTCGGGGTCGAGCGACAGACGGAATTGTTCCTCCCAGTCGAACTCGAAACGGGCTTTCGAGAGGGCGTCGTCCCGCTCTTGGACGCCCGGACGTTTGCGAGCGACGTCGGCAGCGTGGGCGGCGATCTTGTAAGCGATCATCCCTTGCTTTACATCTTCTTTCTCGGGCAGGCCAAGATGCTCTTTGGGGGTGACGTAGCAAAGCATGGCCGCACCGTACCAACCGGCGAGAGCCGCCCCGATGCCGCTCGTGATGTGGTCGTAGCCAGGGGCGATGTCCGTCACCAACGGGCCCAATACATAGAACGGCGCCCCGTCGCAAACTTCGATCTGCTTTTCGACATTCATTTGAATCTGGTCCATCGGAATATGCCCAGGGCCTTCGACCATCACCTGCGTTCCACGCTCACGGCCACGGCGGGTGAGTTCACCAAGCACCTCAAGCTCTGCAAATTGTGCCGTATCGCTAGCATCGGCAATCGATCCGGGACGCAAACCATCGCCCAGGCTCCAAGTCACATCGTACTGACGCATGATGTCGCACAGATCATCAAACGCTTCGTAGAGCGGATTCTGTTTGCGGTGCAACATCATCCACTTGGCAATGAGCGATCCGCCACGACTGACGATGCCCGTGACACGCTGGGTCGTGTGCATCAGATGCTCAAGTAAAATGCCACAATGCACGGTCATGTAATCAACGCCCTGTTTCGCTTGGTGCTCCACCATGTCAAGGAAATGCTGGGCCGTCATCTCCTCGATTTCTCCGCCCAACTCTTCAAGCATCTGATAAATCGGCACCGTGCCAATCGGCACCGTCGATGCACCGATGATTGCCTTGCGGATGCTGTCGATGTTCTTTCCTGTCGAAAGGTCCATCACCGTATCGGCTCCAAAGTGGACAGCCGTGTGTAGCTTTTCAACTTCGCCCGCCTCATCACTGGTGACCGCCGAGTTACCGATATTGGCATTCACCTTGCACCGGGCCGCGATGCCAATGGCCATGGGCTCAAGGCGACCAGCCAAGTGGACCGTGTTGGCTGGAATGACCATTCGCCCCCGGGCGACTTCGTCGCGCACCAGCTCAGGTGCTAGCCGTTCGCTCTGGGCAACAAGGTTCATTTCAGGCGTAATTTCACCTGAGCGAGCAATTTCAAGCTGAGTAATGGGAGTGGGCATTAGGAGAAGTCTTCGTTCGTTACGGGAATCGGTGGAGAGGGACTCGACGGGGCCATTTCAGCAAACACCGGGCCTCGAAGGCAAGCGAAAGTCCTGAAACGTAAGCCCTGTCAGGCAAAGTGGTTCCAACCATCCTATCGGTCCCCAAGCGGCTGTCAACGCGGCAACAACTTACCGTCTCGACCGATTTTGCAGCTTAAATCGCCCAGGTATTACCAAGAAGCGTCTACAGTCTCGTTGCTGAGTTCGTCTAAGGTGCTTAAACTGGGGATAGGGAAGAGGTTGCGACGAATGCAGGCCCATAGCCGATTTGCAACAACTCCTGACGGAACCGAAGAACCGAACCAAAAACCGAGGCCGCCGTGCAGAAGCACCCTACGCGACCGCTCTCTTTCGCAACTGTCCTCGTGGCAGTGGCGATTGCTCATGCCGTAATTCCCGTGCTCAGCCACGGTTCGGCTATTGAAACGATCATCGACCGTGCGAACGGTGAGGTCTTCCTAAAGAACCCGACAGCCGGGGCTTTAGTGATCGACGGTTATTCCCTCTTCTCGCCCGCCGGGTCATTTTTGCCAGGTAACTGGAGTTCCGTAACGAATCTGTACGACCTCTCCGGCGATATGAGTATCGATGCTTCTGCCGATTGGTTCGTCCTTTCCTCAACGAGCAGTTCGTTGGCCGAGGTTTCTCCTGCCGCCTTGAGCGGCTCGCTTGGTGCCGGAGAGTTCATTTCGCTCGGGCTCATTTGGAACCTTGGTGCTCCCGAATCTTTAGCGGCAACCGTGAGTGAGGGAGCGACCACGACCGACATGATCGCCGACTTCCGAACGCTTACGGCTGATTACGATGGTGACCTGGATGTTGATACCGACGACTACGATCTATTTGTAGCCACCTTTGGATCGGTCGTTGATCTTCGTGCCGACGGCAATGCGAATGGCGTGATCGATGCGGCGGACTACACCGTGTGGCGTGATTCGGAAGAATTGGTTCTGGGGGGGGGGCCTTCGTTGCTCAGCTCCAATAACCCGCCGGCCACGGGTACTCTTTCGATTCCGAGCCTCCCGATTCCGGAGCCTAGCAGTACGGCCCTTCTCCTTCTTGGCCTTGCAACCACTATTTTTCGTCGGCCTTGACCGCCGGCGCAGGTTGGGCAAATCGGTCAAATTTTTTTAGCCGGCGTTCCATCGCCTCTTGGAGTTCTTGAGGAACAACCACCGGTGGCCCAGCTTGGCGAGGAATGGCAAAGGCAGCCCCCCGATCGGCCGGCGGGGTAAGGGGCGGGGTGAGAGGTTGGGTAAAGCGGATTTTTACGCTATCCGAAGCTCCTTCGGTAGCAGCAACAAACTCTTCTGGTGAAGCCACCCGCTTTCCACCGACATGGCTAATATAGACGTAAGGCCGGACACCGCTCCGCCAAGAGACGCTTCCTTCTTCGACTTCTGAGACAACCACGCACCCTTCGGGGTCAAGACGCCCTTCGCGCGAAGCGGCCTGAAGAACACTTGCTGGCACGGCCGTTGCAAAATCAACGCGCAGGCCTCGCCATGCTTTTGGTTTATTCGTAACCACTTTTTCACCCGGCACATACGCCTTGCCGAGTCGCAGTTCCGTTTGTTGTGGCTCTCCTGCTCGCTCAAATTCGATCCTTGCGCTGCTTCCTGGCTCAAGGCTGTTGACCACGAGTTGCAAACTGTCCGGGTCGATGGTTGGCTTTCCCGCGATTCGTAAGATCAAGTCACCACCAGCCAAACCAGCTTTCGCGGCGGGGCTGCCGCGGTAGGTGCTAGAGATGGCAATCCCTGGTTCGCCCGTCACGGGGCTCTCGGCCAGGTTCCGATTGAACGCAACTCCTAGCAAGCCGTACTCCGGCTCACGTCCCTCCCGGAGTTTGGCGACGACGCGCCGCATGACTTCGTTCATAGGAATCGCATAGCCGGCGGGCCGTTCGTGCCCGGCGATGGTGGAAGTGGTAGTCGTAATGCCAACCAATTTGCCGTCGAGTGTCACTAGCGCCCCCCCGCTGGCATTCCAGCCCAGGCGGGCATCTGTCTGGATCAACGACCCAAAATGATGCAGCGTTGTGCGATAGGTTCCATCGTGCCCCATAGCGTTGTTCAGATTCTCACCCGAGGGGGCCTTGCGGGCCGTGTTTGAAATGATCCCCCAACTCACAGTGGCCTGACCGTCCGACTGTATTGCAAACGGGTTCCCGATAGCGATCACAAACTGCCCTTTGAGTAAGTCTTCTGCTCGACCAAACGCCAGACTAGGAAGATTTTGTAGGGTTTTAGAGTCTTCGGTGATGGCAAGCACAGCTAGACCGCTGCGGGGATCCATCGCGCGGATCGTCGCCTTATGCTGAGTGCCGTGAATATCGGTGACGATGTGGGCGTCACTCGGATCGACGACCAAATACTGCGTCAGCACGAGGCCATCGCCGATAAGCACTCCTGCTCCGAAGGCGTGCGGCGACATCGTTCTGGGGGCAGCTCGCAATTGGGCTAACGGATCCGGTGGAACCGGCTGAGGTATCCCCCGTCCATCGATCCTCTGCCCATTCATTCGCAGGCGAAGCGGCGGCTGCCGCCCCACCTGAGCCGGTAATAACTTTGCCCGGGAGACAGCAACGACCGACTGCTCCGTCTGAGCAATCGCTTCAACCAGTGTCCGCTCCAAAGCCCGCGTTGCCTCAATATCCTTGGCAGCTTGAGCTGAAATCGAGCGGACGGGGCCCATCGCGGCAGAGAAGCCTATCGCTATCAGGAGTATCCAACGGCTAGCATTCATCATCGTTCCTTCGTGGTTAACTGAGCTCGTCTTCGCCGAACTCCTCGTCTTGTTCCTCGGCTCCTGATTTGTCGATCGCCAGCAGATCATCAAAGCCACCGGCGGCGAGAATCTTGTCTTTGATTTCCGCAGCAATCTTGGGTGTTTCGCGAAGGAAGAGGCGTGCCTTTTCCTTACCCTGGCCTAGTTGCATTTCGCCATATCGAAACCAAGCCCCGGCACGCGAAACGACCTTCTGCTCGATGCCCAAATCGATGAGATCCCCTTCGTAGCTAATCCCATCTTTGTGCATCATGTCAAATTCCGCAACGCGGAATGGCGGCGCGACCTTGTTTTTCACGACCTTGGCCCGAACCCGCTGGCCGACGACATCTTCGCCATCCTTGAGTTGACCAATACGGCGAACATCGATCCGGCAGGAACAGTAGAACTTGAGCGCCCGACCACCGGGCGTTGTCTCAGGACTACCGAACATCACGCCAATCTTCTCTCGAATCTGGTTTATGAAGATCACGGACGTTTTGCTTTTGGCAATCGCGCCGGTGAGCTTTCGCATCGTCTGGCTCATCAGCCGTGCTTGAAGCCCAACATGCGAATCGCCAATCTCGCCGTCAAGCTCTCGCTTGGGAACTAACGCCGCTACCGAGTCGATCACAATAACATCCACGGCATTGCTTTTGACAAGCATCTCGGTGATTTGCATCGCCTCTTCGCCGTGGCTCGGCTGGCTGACGAGCAGCGTTTCGAGATCGACGCCCAGCTTCTTGGCCCAACTCGGGTCGAGAGCGTGCTCGGCATCGATAAACGCGGCAATGCCCCCCTTTTTCTGCGATTGGGCAACCACATGCAAGGCAAGCGTTGTCTTACCGCTCGACTCAGGGCCGAAGACCTCGATAATGCGTCCCTGGGGAATCCCCTGGCCTCCCAACGCCATGTCGAGCGACAGGCTGGAGGTCGAGATTCCCTTGATTCGGCGGTCCGATTCGCTACCCAAGGGCATGATGGCCCCTTCGCCGAACTGTTTCTCAATCGCTGAGACGGTGTGGCGCAGATCGTCGCTATTCTCTAGCACCCCCTGCATGACGGACTTTTTAGTCGCCGTCTTGGACGATTTGTCCTTCTTTTTGGAGGCTGACTTGCCGTTGGGTTTGCTGCTGGATTTTTCGGTGGGGTTCTTTTTAGCCATGCGAGTCGAAGCAGGTCCGTTAGGTAGAGCGGTGGTGACCATCGTGTAGGAACTCCCTTTATCTTGAGGGTTGAGGTAGATTGCAAGCCAGCGGTCCCCCTCGCCCACGGTTTTTAGGGAGGGGAGGACCTGTGGCAAGTGGCTAGGCAGCGGAAGTACCAGGCCACAAAGTGGTGTACGCAAGAACACCCTACTGGTGTTCGGGTGTTCACGCAAGAGAAATCCTGGATTTCGGACGAAATAGTTCGATTTTTCCGCCTTGGGGAGTTTTGGAATAGTCCGTAGTTCCAAAAACGCATCTTTTATCGAGTCTTATCGATGCCATGAGGCGACGCTAGCGGTCTGCCGTCAGCTTTCAGTAGAGCCTGCTATCAAAGGCCAAATGCTGACCGCCATGAACGATGAGCCAACAGGCACCGTTGAAAACATGTGAAAAACAGCGTTTTGGGAACTACTGAGTGTTGAATCTTCAGCCGTGAGGAATATCTAATGTCCGTTCGCCGTAGCCGACGAAAGTGAAAAGACTTCGGGGCCAACGTGATCGGTCACGACGGCACCAAAGAGCGTGTGGGCATTCACGTCGTAGATGGCGATCGGCAAGGTTTGGCCGACTTGGCGAGGGTTGCCGTCGAAGACAACGATCCGGTCGCACATCGTGCGGCCTGTTAGCTGGAGCGGGCCGGCGGCCTGGCCTTTTTCTTTGGCTCTTTGAGCCTTCTTGCTGGGGCCTTCGACCAACACCTCCACCCGCTTGCCAAGGAACCGCTGGTTATCCTCTTCGCAGATTTCATTTTGGAGGGCGAGCAGTTCGTTGTTGCGGCGGCGTTTCACTTCATCGGGCACGTCGTCCGGCAGATTCTCGGCGGCCTTCGCGCCGGGACGCTCGCTGTACTTAAAAATAAAACTGTTCTTGAAACGACATTCACGTACCAAATCCATCGTTTTCTGGAAGTCCTCTTCCGTTTCACCACAGAAACCGACGATAAAATCACTGGCAATCGCAACGTCGGGGATCCATTCCTTGGCCCGGGTGTGCATCTCTCTGAAATCTTCGACCGTGTAACCCCGCTTCATCGCTTTGAGTTGGGCGTTGCTCCCATGCTGGGCCGGCACGTGGAGGTATTTGACGCATTTGGGCAAATCACGCACGGCGGCCAGCACCTCGTCGGTCATGTCCTTCGGATAGCTGGTGACGAACCGTAGGCGTTCTAAGGAGTCGATGTCGTGCAAGGCATGCAGCAAATCGCTAAACCGCCAATCACGCCCCGCCTCCGTGTGTCGCCAACTGTTGACCGTCTGGCCGAGCAGGGTGATCTCTTTGCAACCCTCGTCGGCCAATTGCCGCGCTTCGGCAATAATTTGGCTCGGCGGGCGGCTTTGTTCCGGCCCTCGTACCGAGGGAACAATGCAATAAGTGCAGAACTTGTCGCAACCGATCTGAATGCGGACAAACGCTTGGAATGGCGTCGGGCGCATCGTCGGATCGCGCAACGGGTCGAACGATTCGTGGCTCCGCTTAATCGTGTCGACTGTGCCCTCTTTACGACCGAGCGAAACTTCAAGTTGCTGTGTGTTGGGATGGGCCTGGGCTTCGCGCACTAGGGCGGGGACTTGGTGCAGTTGCCCCGGCCCGACAACGATATCGACGTAGGGGGCCCGCTTAAAAATCAGCCGCTGATCTTTCTGGGCCATACACCCCATAACGCCGATGACTTTGTTCGGGTTCTTTTTCTTGGCATCTTTCAAACGCCCGAGGGCCGAGTAAATTTTGTCCTCGGCGTGTTGGCGAACGCTACACGTATTGAACAGGATCGTATCTGCGGTGTCGGTCGAGCTGGTCAGTTCGTAGCCCTCTTTGCGCAGGCTAGCGACGACGAGCTCGCTATCAAGCAAGTTCATTTGGCAGCCGACGGTTTCGATGTAAAGTTTTTTCATAGAGTGGGGGGATTTCTTGCTTGCTTTACGCAACTTCTTCTTGATGCTTTTCCTTCCGTTCTTCTTGTTTTATGTGTTCTTTGTGTTCTTCGATCTGTTGTTGGACATCGCCAACCAGCGCGTCGCGCCGGCGGCGCATGAGCGTCGCTAGAGAAGAGATTGCAACAATCGCAGCGGTGGCGAACAGGGCCATTTCCCAACCTTTCATTTTTGAGGCCATCCATGTGGGGCAAAACCAAGACCCCTTAGACTACCTGGGCGAGCCTCCCCTTGCGAGAGCGGATTGGACCCGTTCCGTGGTTCCGTGCCAGGATGGCACGGCTATAGCCCCGCCATCCTGGCGGGGAAGGGACACGCAAACCCCCGCAAAAAATCCCCTGCCGCCATGCACCGTTTTCCGGCGGGTTGGACTTTTATCAATTCAATCGCCCCCTCGCCTGTCGCGATGAGCAGACGCTCGCCCGATTCGAGAACCGTTCCCGGCTTGCCCTCTCCAACAACAATCTCCGCACGGTCGATCACCAACCGCAACGGTTCCCCCCCTTCCTTCGGCACGAACGTAAACGCCCGGGGCCAGGGGTGGAGGCCGCGGACTTGGTTCTTAATCTCGGTTGCAGGGCGAGACCAATCAATGAGGCCATCCGATTTTTGTAAGCGGGGCGCTTTGGTAGCAAGCGATTTGTCTTGGACGACGGGCTCCGTTTGACCATGGGCAAGTTGGTTGACGATTTGCAGGGTGAGGTCCGCCCCCAGTTCGGCCAGTCGATCTTCCAATTCGCCTGCCGTTTCATCAGGGTCGATCGGCGTTCGCTCCACGCCGAGAATCGGACCGGCATCCAGGCCGGGGGTCATTTGAATGACGGTCGAGCCGGTCTCGTCATCGCCATTGAGTACGGCCCACTGTACCGGAGCGGCCCCCCGGTAACGAGGCAAAAGCGAGCCATGCAGATTGATCCCTCCAAGACGAGTCGTCTCCAGCGCGGGTGGTTTCAGGATTTCACCATAGTCACAAACGACCAGCAGGTCCGCTTCGTAAGCGCTGAGATGTTGGACTGACTCTGGCAGGTTGGCGCTCTCCGGTTGCCACAGCGTTATTTCAAGCTCCTGGGCCGCTTCGGCCATCGGTGCAAGCGGTTCCCGTCGCCGCCCCCGTGGGGGCCGTGTCACGACACAAACCACCTCATGTTCACTGGCCGCTAGGGCCCGAAGCGAAGGAACCGCAAACGGTCCTGTTCCCATGGCAATTAAACGCATCAACTTGGCTCACTTGGGGGAAGCTATTGAGGGGGAAAAGTAGGGACCACAAAGACACGAAAAGCACAAAGAAATACGAAGGAAAAGTGAGGGAATCAGCAGCGTAAAGTAATTACGAATGTGTTTTTGAATCGTTCCTTTTCTCCTCTTTGTGCTTTTCGTGTCTTTGTGGTCCCATTTTTTTAGCAACGGAGGGATTCGAGTTCCGCAATACGGGCGGCAATCGTGGTGTCGCTGGGGGCTTCGCCAC
>JAJRUA010000174.1 GCA_024278035.1 Planctomycetota bacterium
AAGCGTCCGTAGCCCTCGCCCAGCGGTACGAATGGCACAGAGCAGCCCTGCCGCCCCCGCACCAAGGATAAGGGCATCGTAATCGTCGCCGGATTGGTCTCGGTTAAGCATACGTTCGATGGTTCCCCGCCAGGATGGCGAGGCTATAGCCTCGCCATCCTGGCGGGGACTGGCGGGGAATTGTTGTTTGCGCTGAGGGCCGTAGCTGGTAGTGTAAACCGTACCGGCCCTCTGTGCTTGGTCCCGTCCCCATCGGCAATTGCGATTTCGAGAGAGAAAGACCTATGACACGTTTCCCCAACAGCTTCCCATTGGCGGCCTTTGTCCTCGCAACAATCGTTCCTCCCACCTGGGGGGCGATCACCTTCACCGGCCCCATTTCGCCAACGGGCCCCGGGGATGGCAATGTCGAGGTGACGCTCGAAATTGGTGAGGGCAACAATCCGAACAATGTCGATCCGCGGGCTACGGTTCGGGTCGATGGGGCTTCGACCTTGGAGTTCGACGAAGTTTACGTTGGGTCGGACGAAGGATTCTTTGGTCGGCTCTTCGTTTCTGGTGAGGGGACCAAGATGACCATTGAAGAAGGGGGAAGCACCGTTGAGCCCGCCTTGCAGGTGGGCCGCACGGGGGACGGCTATCTGTTGGTCGATCAGGGGGCGTGGCTGGATGTCTTGAACAACGCCGGCGACTTGACGATTGGCAATAAACCTCAGGGTGTGGGGCGTATGATGGTAAGGGACGCTTTTTCGTTTGTTTCCGTGGGTCAGAATATGACGGTGGGCGACCAGGGCATCGGACGACTTGATTTGCTCAGCGGTGCGCTACTACGTACCGAAGACTCGGTCGGTGCTAGTTTTACGATTGGAGCCACCGCCGGCGGAGCGGGCGAAGTTTATGTGGACGGAATCGGGACTCGGCTTCGGGTGGGGGATGATCTTGTCGTCGGTGGTGCTGGTTTGGGCACCCTCACGATTAGCAATCAAGCGATCGTGGATGCCGACAACTCGGCCTCTCCCCTCGCCACAATTGGCCAGGAAGGACGAGTGACTCTCGACAGCGGCACATTCTTGATCCAGACGCTTGCGGTGAACGGCGTGTTGGGAGGATCGGGCTTGGTGCGGGGCGATACGGTTGGGACGGAACTTATCACGGTTGCTGCGGGAGGACGCGTTGAAGCGGACGCCGGTGAATTGCTTCAGTTGGATATCGACGTCAATAATCAAGGAACGGTTTCTGTAGGCGGAGGCGAGATCGAAATGCTCGAAGCTTTTACGAACAACGCCCAAGGGGCCGCCGCAGCCCCAGGACGGGTGACGCTCGAATCGGGCCGGGTTCGTTTTACAGAGGGCCTGGTGAACAATGGTGTGGTTGCCGCAACCGAAGGTTCTAGCGATATCCATGGCGAAGTGACGAACAACGCCGGGGCTTCGGTGATTGTAGCCCGTGATGCGGTGGCAACGTTCTACGACGCTTTTACGGACAACGGAGGCACGCTCTCTGTGCTAGGCGGCGGGAATGCTCTCTTCCTTGCCGACCTTACTTTCCAAGCCGCTTCGGCCCTGGTTCTGGGGCTCGATACCGATCCCCAATCCAACGGCGGGGCGCCAATCGGAGTGACCGGCATGGCCAACTTGGCGGGCGACTTGACCGTGCAGGTTCCATCAGACTACGTTGCAACGCTCGGCGATACGTTTGTGCTTCTTGAAGCAAGCGAGGGAGTCAACGGCGGATTTGCCACTTCGACCTTGCCCGACTTGCCAGGGAACTTGGAGTTCGGCCTGCTCACCCTTGGCGACACGTTGCAGCTTGAAGTTCGTATCGAAACGGTCAGTTTTCTTGAAGGCGACTTCAACAACGATGGCACGGTCGATGCCGCCGACTACACCGTCTGGCGCGACGGTCTGGGAACGGTCTTCAGCCCTGAAGACTACAATGTTTGGGTCAGCAACTTCGGCCAAACGGCACCGACATCGCAAAGCGAATCGGTGCCCGAGCCGGCAACGCTTGCCTTGGTGCTGCTTGGTGGCTTGCTGCTGAAGAATCGATCCCATCGCGGATGGTAGGCCTCTTTGGTTTGCTTACGAGATTCGATCGCGAAGAATCTCGGTCGCGGCGTTCTTGCCACAGGCACCCATCACCCCGCCGCCAGGATGGCTTGCGGCTCCGCAAAGATAGAGGCCACGGAGCGGGGTGCGGTGGTCGGCCCAGCCGGGAAGCGGGCGAAAGCAGAACAATTGGTTGGCGTTCATCGCCCCCTGCATAATGTTGCCGCCGGTCAGGCCGTAGGTTCGTTCGATGTCGAGCGGTGAGAGAACCTGGCGATGCTCGATCGCGCCGGGGACGTTCGGAGCGTACTCGGCTAGCTTAGCAATGCAGCCGTCAGCGAAGGTCTCTTTGATAGCGTCCCAATTGGCCTCCTTGAGCTGGTACGGCGCGTACTGGACAAACATAGACAAAAGATGCTTCCCCTCAGGGGCGATCGTGTTATCGACGCTTGTTGCCATCGTCATTTCAAGGATCGGCTCCTTGGCCGGTCGGCCGTATTTGGCATCGTCGTAGGCGCGATCTAGGTAGTCCATCGTCGGACCGATGTGCATCGTGCCATGATGGTGCTGGGCAACTTCGCCAGGGGCCGTAGGTCTTGCCATGAAATTGGGCGGCTCGCTCAGCGCGAGGTTGATTTTCATCGATGCCGACGAGTAATCGATCTCCCCAATCGCGCGGCGAAAATCCTCGGGCAAGGCCGAAGGAGCAAGGAACCTCTCGAACGTAAGGTGAGCATCAACACTCGAAGCGACGATCGGTGCTGTAAGGACCGACCCCTCTTCGAGCGTTACGCCGGTCACCCGGCCTGCCGTTTCGTTGATCGAGGCAACGGGTGCTTCGCGTCGAATCTCGACGCCCTGTTGTTCGGCGACTTTTGCCAGTGCCGTCGAGAGCGCTCCCATCCCGCCACGGACGTAACCCCACACGCCCCGTGCGCCCCCCGCTTCGCCCATCACGTGATGCAGAAGAACGTAGGCGCTGCCGGGCGATCGGATGGAGGTAAAAGCCCCGATAATCGCATCGGTGGCGAGCGTCGCCTTGAGCACGTCCGACTCGAACCAACGGTCAAGAATCGGCAGTGCGGCCCCGGTGAGCAGTTCGATTGCTGCCGGTTGGTCGGTGCCAA
>JAJRUA010000175.1 GCA_024278035.1 Planctomycetota bacterium
CGTCGAGAACGAGGGCAACATGCCGGGGCAAGTTTTGGGCGAGGCAGTCAAGGGTTGTCTCCAGTGCCACGACCTCGACAACTCACCCGACTTCGATTTTCAAGCGTACTGGCTAGAGGTCGCCCACAAATGCCCGGATTAATTCATCGGCGAGCGGGGTGGCGTCAGCCCCCCGATGATTGCAGGGGGGGACTGACGCTTGCGGTTCACCATAGCAGTATTTTTTGTTTCCAAAGTCGGCTGTTTGGAAAGCGATACCCGGATATGTTTCCTTATCGAGGTAGCCGATTGTTGTCAAATTACTTTGCTACGCTGGCCGCTTCGTCTTCATTCCGCATCTGTTCCAGCATACTCTTCATTTGTTGGCGATGCTCTTCTGGAAGCCATCCCTTATCGCTCGTGATGTTTAATGTCCATTGCGATTTCCAGTTCTCAAGAACGGCCCGAAACTCGTATTGCTTCCTTAGCTTATCGAGCATTTCTTCGGATAATACTTCCTTGAAATGATCCGGTGTCTTGAATTCATCAAGGAGACCAGAGTAGACGCCCTGGGCCGTGTAAGTACCCGCAGGTAAGATGCCTGTTTCTATCGGTCCAATGCCTTCAAGATTCTCTTTTACGAATAATTCAATCGTGAGGTTATCGTTGGGCGCCGTCGCGTACTCCTTGGACGATTGGAATCCAAAGTAAATTTCACCCGCCTGAGGATTGTTAGGCAGAGTTATAGGTTTCCAGCCTTCCGACAAGAGCCCCTTCTCGAAAATAACTATTTCAGTCGTTTCCCCGTTTCGATCGATGCGGAGTACAAGTTTCCCCGCTAAGAAATCCTCTTTGCTCTGAAAAGTCCAATGAAACACCGGCTGGAGCAAAGGTAATTTCAGTTGAATTTTCCGCATTAGTGGTTCAGCCGAGGTCGTCTGATGCTCTTTCGGCATCTTTGTGATGCGAAGTGCATTTGCAGAGTCCCCGCTTATCAAGACAATAATAGCTGCTAGTGTGAAAACCTTGAGTTTCGCAGCCCTAAGGAATCCCATTTTTTTCATTGTTATACCCTTATACTGGGGTTTGTGACTAATCGCTGAGCGCTTCCTTACTCTTCTAGTTCTGCCATCGTCGCTTCGTCTACCTCAAAGTTTGCGGCCGCTTGCTGCACGTCGTCGTGATCGTCGAGCGCTTCCATGAGCCGTAAGGCCTTCTTGGCGTCGTTGCCGCTGACGGTGACCGTTTCGTTCGGCAGGTAACCGACCGATTGGCTTTCGGGGGTTAAGCCGTCTGCCGCTTCGATGACCGCACAAAGGTCGTTAAAAGCATCCACGGGACAAGTTACCGCGAACACTTCTCCTTGGAGTTCGACTTCATCGGCCCCCGCTTCGAGTGCCATATCCATGAGCGTCTCTTCGTCGGTTTGGTTGGCAGGGATGAGGATCATGCCTTTGCGTGAAAACATCCAGGCTGCACAGCCGCTGGCCCCCAGTTTGCCGCCCCCCTTCTCGAAGATTTTTCGGACTTCTGGGGCAGTACGATTGCGGTTGTCGGTGAGGATTTCGACCATCACGGCCACGCCGCCCGGTCCGTGCCCTTCGTAGATGATCTCTTCGTAGTTGTCACCCCCCGCTTCGCCCGAGCCTTTTTTGATGGCGCGCTCGATATTGTCCTTGGGCATCGAAACGGCTTTGGCATCGTTGATCGCGTAGCGAAGCTTGAGGTTCGTATCCGGGTCGGCTCCGCCCATCTTGGCTGCGACGATGATAGCGCGCGAGAGTTTGCTCCAAACTTTGCCACGCTTGGCATCAATGGCAGCCTTCTTGTGCTTGATGCCCGCCCAGTGAGAGTGTCCAGCCATAAATCTAAAAGGTTAAGTAGAAAAAGTTGATCTGTGAGCCGAGCCGTCCGCGGTAGTATAGCAAATCGTCATTCTTCGCCCAACGGCCTGCCACGAATTCTGCTTCTAAAGAAATTAACCACAGAGAGCACAGAGGACGAGGAGAAAAAACGAATTAGACGCGGATGAACGCAGATTAGGCGGATCGACGCGGATAAAAAAGATTAAAAGAAGAAAGGACAGGATAAGTAGGATGCGAGAAAAAAGTAGAAGGCATTTTTCCAACAAGTTTTCAATCCGCGGTAATCCTTTCAATCCGCGCTCATCTGCGTCTAATTCTTCTTCAATTGTTCTCTGTGTCCTCTGTGCTCTCTGTGGCTATTTTTATCTTTTAAGTCACGGAGTCGTTCGGCCTTAGCTTGAGCGGCAGCGTCCGTATCGCCAGTCGCTTCGAGGGCTGCGGCAAGGTGTTCGTAGAGGACGGCATAGCTGGCTGACTCGCTGTCGGATGAAATCAAACGGATCGCGCGGCGAAGCTCTTCGGCGGCCTCTTCCGGTCTTCCCAAACGATAAAATACCCAGCCCAGCGTGTCGGCATAGGAGGCGTTGTCGGAATCGGCTTCGACGGCCAATTGGGCCATTCGGAGCGAGCGGTGGAGATGAACGCCTCGCTCCGCCCAGCAGAAGGCGAGATCGTTATTCGTACGTGGATCCAGGGGCCACGTGTCAAGAATCGTTTCGTACAACTCGACGGCCTGTTCGCCATCGGCCGGATCGGCTCGCCTATCCAGCAACAAGGCGAGAGCCAAACGCAGGTCACGAGTTGTCTTATTGGGCTCGGTGTTCTTTTTTTCCGCCTGTTTGAGTCCAACTTGGGCGACAGCAATGGCTTCGTCAAAGCGATCGAGGTTTGCCAGCAGCATCGTTTCAAGTTTGGCGTAGGCCAAATCTTCGGGCGAGATCTTTCGTGCCGCACGGATTGAGGAAAGGGCCTTCTCGGGTTGATCGGTTTGGATGTAACCATGCGTAAGCCAGTAGGACAGGTCGGCGCTCTGCGCCTGAGGCACTTTTTGCTCTCGTGCCCAGGTGATCGCATCGATCACCTGCGGCCACGCTTTAAGATCGATAAGGTCGTACAACCAACCGTACCAACAATCGAGCACCCTTGGCGAATCTCCAGGAGGATCGGTGTCGATGGCGATACACTTGAGGAGAAGCGGCTTGTAGAATCGTGCTGCTTCCTCGACCTGGTCTAAAAGGAGCGAAACGCGACCCGCAATGGCAAGCGCATCGATCGACATTCTTTCTGGCCGCGAAGTTGCGAGCCAGACACGTGCCTGCTTCGCCATCGTCTGACGGGAAAGGATCGGTTCGAGTGCCTCAAGGACCGGCTCTAGCGATCCCCACCATCCGACCAATTTTTCCAACGAAGGCCATAGCTGAGCTGCTTGATTCATCGAACCGAGTAACTCGATTTGACGACGAGCCCCCTTCGCTAGGGTTGGGTTATCCCACGCGGTCAAGCCATCCGTTTGCAATGCAGAGAGACAAGCCTCAACAAGTTGGTTCGCCTGGACGAGCGCCTCTTTTTTATTGCCCGCGATGCGGAGCTGGTCGATCCATGCCAACCAGGCTGCCGGGTCGTTCGGTCGGTTGTTGTGGAAACGCTTTAATTCTTCGGCGGAGCGGTCGAGTTGGTTCGTCCTGCGGAGCGCTTCGGCAAGGAGTGCGTAGGCATGGGCATTCGGGCCATTATCTCCTGACGTGAAGCACTTGTTAATTCGCTCAAGGGCAACCGCCGGTTGATTCCGCTGGAGCGCGAGACGCGCTTGCCAGTAAGCAGCCCGTCCCGTTTTTGTGGGCTCCTCAGCAAGGCGGTGTATCGCTTGCTTGGCTCGATCGAATCGCTCGGCTTCGAGATGGCAAGCAATCACTCCTTCCCACAGCCGAACGGCATCAAGGGAAGGTGATTCTACGAACGGCGTTTTTGCAATTTTCTGAAACCAGTCGGAGGCTTCAACCGCGTCACCCGCTAGGAACCATTGGCGGCCCGTTTCCCCGACGGTTCTTACTTGTACCCGGCTACCGCTGCCGGCCGTTTCGTAGAGCGACTCCCAAAGTTCGGCTGCGAGCGCATGGTCACGCTGTTCGGCAGCATGGTTTGCCAGTCGGCGATATAAAGCAGAGTCCGATCGAACCGGCGACGTACCGTTGCTCCGGACAACCAACAGGGCATAGCGTATCGCCGTATCAAGCCGGTTGAGCTTTGCAGCCAGGAGCGGAATAGGCTGAAGAGCGTCGTCACGGGTCGGATCCCAGCGCCAAGCTCGTTGAAAGGCCTGGAGTGCCTGGGCGTTGCGCCCCGCTTGAGCGTGTGCTTTTCCCTGGGCGATAAGCTGCTCGGCACGAAGGATATCGGAAGCAAGCGGGGTATCGGAAGCAAGGGTACCAGCCACTTGCTCAAACAGTTCCGCAGCGCCGCCCCGACTTAGAGTCAAAACGAAGGCCAATGCCCCGACAAGCGCGAAGGTAGTTCGCCCTCGGGTAAGGGGCAGGCAGCGGGCGAGCCACCGGCTCGCAATCACCGCGGCTTCCGTTTCTTAGGCGAAGCGGCAGATTTTTTAGCGGTCTTCTTTTTAGCCACTTTCTTAGCGGCTCCCTTTTTGGCCACAGCCTTCTTCTTCGCCGGTTTTTTTGCAGCGACTTTCTTAGCAGCCGGCTTCTTTGCGGCCACTTTTTTGGTGGCTACCTTCTTCTTCGCCGGTTTTTTGGTCGTCGTTTTTGGCTTGGCATCCGGTTTTTTCTTTACAGCCTTCTTTTCGATTTTCTTGGTGTCGGGCTTCTTGGCAACGGGCTTCTTAGCAACGACCTTTTTCTTATCGACAGCTTTTGTGGCGGGCTTCTTAGAAGAGGGGGCTGCCTTGGCCTTGCCTTTCTTGGCGGGCGCCTCTTTCGTAGGAGCCTTCTCAGGAGCCTTCGCGGCCGGTTTCTTAACGGGTTTCTTAACGGATTTCTTAACGGGCTCAGGCTTTGGCTTCGGCGCGCGTTTGGGAAGGCGATCCTTACAGGTAGGATCGATATCCAATAGCAGCTTGCGCACTGCTGGACTGTAGGGGCTGCGGCCGACTTCGACTCCAAGCTGATGGATCAGCGATCCGACAGCGATTGCGCTGTTCTTAGGAACCGCCCGCTCGAGTCCTGGGACCACTCTTTTTTTGAATTCCGTATCGGAAATCAAGTCAAAGACATGGAACGCAACCAGGGCGCCCTTGTTGAGGGCGATTGCATGTCCCGACAGACCGTTTTGTGTTACGTAAGAGACCGCAAACGGGGTAACACCATCGTAACTCGTGAATTGCTTTATGGATTGGCCAAGGTTTTGCTTTTTGCAGGCTTCGAGATCGAATGCATAGATCGCTTCAAAAACACTTTGAAGCGAACGCTTGAGCCGATCGGCTGCCGCGGCAGGATCGTTGAGCGGCTTGAGGGCCTTCGTCAATTCCGTGCGGGTGCTGACGCGAACTTCGTTCCAGTCGAAGTAAGACGATTCCAGATGCCGGATCGCTTCTTCGGCCGCTTCGTGGTTGGAGTTTTCCAGCAAGCAAGCGTAAAGCAGGCTCTCGAAGAGTGGCCGCTCAGCGGGTTGAATCGGCTTGAATTTCTTCTTTAGGGTCGTGACGAGTTTGGTTAAACGCGTCCCGCGGTTGGAGGCAGGCATAATCTATAAGTAGTTTGTCGTTGGGCTTCTGCGATCGTTTACGGGGAATCTGATGTCCCTACTATTTCAGTTTGCCAATTCAGTTGTTTTGGCGATTGGTCTCTTCGTGCGCGGGGTCCTCTTGCATACCATTTTCTTGCACCGTGTTTTCTTGCACCTCGTTTTCTTGCACCTCGTTTTCTTGCACTGCGCTATCGTGTGCAGGCGGCTCTTCATCGTCGGTCTTGTCGGCAGGCAATACCTGGGCGAGTGTCTTCGCGATAGCAATGGATTTTTTCACGCCTTCGTCCAACTCGAACTTCAGTCGGGGCGTGTAGCGGGTGTCAATGCGTTCAATAATTTTTGATTGCAAG
>JAJRUA010000176.1 GCA_024278035.1 Planctomycetota bacterium
ACGTCGATTTCCATTCGCACACAGTCTTCTAGATGCTCAACCAGCGAATCCTTGTTCTTGAAATTTCGCCCCGAGATGTCGCATGAAAGCAGCGCTGCCATGAACTCCACCGAGTAGTGCGCCTTGAGATAGGCCGTCATGTATGCAATCAACGCATAAGCGGTCGAATGGCTCTTGTTGAATCCATAACCTGCAAATTTCTCGATCATCGAAAACATCTCAAGGGCTTTCTTCTCGCCCAACCCTTGCTCTTTGGCTCCCTCGATAAACTGTTCTTTGTACTGGGCAATCATCGGCAATTTTTTCTTACTGATTGCCTTAATGCAGGTGTACGCATCCGAAAGGGGAATGCCGCCCAACCGATTGAGAATCCGCATTACCTGTTCTTGATAAACCATCACCCCGTGGGTTTCCTTCAGCACGTCTTCGAGTACTGGGTGCGGGTACTCGGCTTCTTTCCGTCCATGTTTCACTTCGATGTAATCGTCGACCATGCCGCCTTCGAGCGGCCCTGGCCGGTAGAGGGCTGCGGTCGCGATGATGTCCTGAAAACCGTCGGGCTTCATCCGCTGCAACAAATCGCGAATCCCCCCGCTTTCAAGCTGAAAAATACCCTTCGTCTCGCCTCGGCAAAGCAGCGCATAAGTCTCTTGGTCGTCTAACGGGAACTTGTACGGATCAAGCTTCTCGCCACACGACTCTTCGATCAGCTCGATACTACGCGCTAGAATGGTGAGGTTACGCAGCCCGAGGAAATCCATCTTCAGCAGGCCAGCACGTTCGACGTCGCCCATGGCCCATTGGGTGATAACTTCCGACTTGCCTTTGACATGCTGCAAGGGCACGTACTCCTCAAGCGGCCTCTCGGCGATCACCACCGCCGCTGCATGAGTCCCCACGTTGCGTGCCAACCCTTCGATCTTTTGCGCGAGGTCCAGCAGCTCGCGAATCTCGGGATCGCCCTCGTAGGTCTTTTTCAGTTCATCGCTTTGTTCCAGCGCCGATTTCAGAGAAATGCCCAGCTGATCGGGCACCATGCCGACGATTTGGTCCACGCGAAAAATCGGCAACCCTAGCGTCCGCCCCACATCGCGAATCGCCGCCCTTGCTGCAAGCGTGCCAAACGTGCCGATCTGAGCCACATTGGCTTCGCCATATTTGTCTTTGACGTACTGAATGACTTCGCCCCGGCGATCGCGGCAGAAGTCGATATCGATATCCGGTGCTTCCAAACGGCTCTCATCGAGGAATCGCTCGAACAGCAAGTCGTACCTTAATGGACAAACGTGGCTCATCTTCAACGCATAACAAACAATCGACCCGACGCCTGAACCACGAGCCGTGCATGGGATATTCTGCTCGACCGCAAAAAGCACAAAGTCCCATACAATGAGAAAATAGTCGCAGAAGCCTAGCTTGTTGATCACTCCTAGTTCGCGAGCCAAACGATCGTAAACCTCTTTCGAAAGGTCGTCGCCTTCCCAGCGGTCGGCTTCGTCGGCATAACGCTCCTTGAGCCCCGCCACGCATAGCTCGCGTAGAAAGTCTTCTGAATTTTTGCCTTCTGGGGGGTGAAACGTGGGGAAATATCGCTTGCCCAAATCCAAATCGATATCAACCCGGTCGGCAATCTCTTGCGACCGCCGCACCGCATCGGCTTGGCCGGCCATCGCTTCGTACATTTGCTCAGGGCTACGAAGAAAGAACTGGTCGCCTTCCATCTTCATCCGGTTGGTGTCGGTCCGGTACTTGCCCGTGTTGATGCAGAGCAGCACATCCTGAGCCTCGGCATCCGATTGATTCACATAATGGGCATCAGAGGTTGCGACCAACGGCAAGCCCACCCGATTGGCCACCTCAACGGCAGCCTCGAGCGCCTGCTTCTGAATCTCCAAGCCGTTGTCTTGAATTTCGAGGTAGTAGCGGTCGCCAAAGAGGTTATGAAACCAGCCCGTGATTTCGATCGCCTGGGCAATCTGATCTTCGGTTGCCGCTCCGCTGCCACTCAGCAGTGTCCGACTGAATTCGCCCGACACGCAACCACTCAGGCAAATAATTCCCTCGGAGTGTGCCGCCAATAGCTCGCGATCGATTCGCGGCTTATGATAAAAACCTTCAAGATAGGCGCTGCTGGCCATCTTCATCAGATTCTGAAAACCGGTACGATTCTGCGCCAGTAACGTCAGATGGTAGGCCGACTCTCGGGTACCCACGGCGCCGCCCCGATTGAACCGACTGCCCGGCGCAACATAGGCTTCGTAACCCAACACCGGATTGATCTCGGCCTCCTTGCAAGCCTCGTAGAATTGCAACGAGCCATACAAGTTGCCGTGATCGGTCAGCGCCAGCGCATTCATGCCCAGCTCTTTTGCCCGGCTGACAAGCTTCTTAATTGGGCTCGCCCCATCAAGCAAACTAAAATGGCTATGGCAATGCAGATGAACAAACGGCGAAGACAAGGCGGCTTCCTCCAGGCAACAAGATGATCGTACTAACCGACCGATATTGTAACGTGGCAAGGGAGCCCCGCGACAGGGGCAGAAATCTTGTCGCCCCAGGCTATTCGCTCTTGGGCGGATCGGAGGCTTCAACAACCAGCACTTTGAACTCTACGAGTGCTGGTTGGCCGGTCTGCGGGTTGCGTGTGACGATTCTCCCAAGATAAATGGCCCCTTTTTCAGCGGGCACAACGGCTGCCGGTTGCGAGTGTGGCACACGGCCTAAATTCGGACTCGGCAACGTGGCTTTGCTCTTGAGTTCATCCAGGCTCTCCAGGTTAATCGCCTCGAATTCCTCGGCAGCCGACGTCGCAGTGTCCTCTTTGGCGTCCTTGTTAGTGCCCTCGCTTGCTTTCACGACGTTCTCCAAGCGGCCAAACCAAACAGAATCGAGACCGGCAACAAACGGATGGCCCGTGTGCTGCTCATAGAACGATAGTTGCATGCGATCTTTTATCTGGGTCAATCGCAACCAGTGAACTACTCCGTAGCGATTGTTGTGAGGAATACTTGGTCCGCCAGAGCCTGTGTGTAGTTCGGTTTCTCCATGGACGATTGCTTCTGCTGGGTGATCT
>JAJRUA010000177.1 GCA_024278035.1 Planctomycetota bacterium
AAAACCCCTCCCCTAGCCCCTCCCCTAAAAAGGGGAGGGGGAACTCATTGGCAAAGCTTATATAAGGTTCAGCCCGCCACGCTAACGCTAGGCGGCGGTCTCGGCAACGGGTCTTTGCTTCAGGGGCAAGCACCCCAGGGCAATCACGGCCAATTGGCTCACGACGAATGCTAGCAGCCAAGTGGTCGTGCTGCTTTCGTTGGCTCCGTAGGCGTGGAGGCCGACTCCCAGTTCGTTCACGCCGAACCAGCTCCAAGTGGTGACGATATTGCCCCCGACCACCAAAGTCGCCAAACCGACGGGCCCCACCAGCTTGCCCCAACGGGCGTGGAGCACCAGGGCGTTCCAGAGCACAATGATGAGGGCCCCATTTTCCTTAGGATCCCACCCCCAGAAGCGGCCCCATGAGTCGTCGGCCCACAAGCCGCCCAGCACCGTGCCGATGAAGCTGAAGAAAAGGGCGAAGCAGAGCGTGCCGTAAACCATTTTCATCAACTGGTCGGCCCCCTGCTTGTCGAGGCGCGCACGCCCGCCCCAAAGCCTTGGCAAATGGACTGCAAACAGATAATAAATCGCCAAGAACCCGGCAAGGAACGTCGTCGAGTACCCCAGCGTGATGCAGACGACATGCGTGGCAAGCCAAAACTGTGTGTCAAGCACCGCCTGCAAAACGGTAAACGTATCGCCATCAAGCGAAAGGAAGTGGGCGATCACAAGTGAAGCAAACCCAATGACCGACGCCACTGCGTTCCCCACGCCCAGTTTGTAAATCGCCTCAAACGCCAAGCCAAACAGAACGGCGGCCCAGCCGATAAAGACCGCCGACGAGTAGAGATTGGTCACCGGCGGACGCCCCGAGATGTAGATTCGAGCAACCAGCGCAAACGTATGCACGAGCAGCGTCACCACGACTATCGCCGTCGCGCTCCGGGCCAGCGGCCGCGTCCATCCGCTGGTCGAGTAGCCGAGCCACGAGGCGGCTGTTAACAGGAAGGCGATCAAGTAAGTCGCCGCACAGTAGTAAAACGGGCTAAAACGATTGAAGAATTGCTCGAAGCTAATTTTGGTTGCGTTGAGACGCTCCGACGCCGCCAAGCCATCTGGCGTTGGGCTCGACTCCAAACGGGCTTCGTACTGCGAAGCCGCCTCCTCCAACTTGGCAACCTGGGCGTTGAACGCTGCCGCATCGTTCTTGGCATAGGCACCCACAAGGCCGGAAAGGGCCGCTGTCGCGGGATTCGTCTCGCTGCCATTCACACGTTGGAACAGATCCTCCAGTTCCGCTTCGTAGAGGGTCTGCCATTCGTTGCTATCGGAATCTGCCCCTTCCCCATCAGCCCTGGGTGGAACCGACTTCGGCGCCCCCGAACCGGCCAGCATCTGGGCCCGTTGCTTGGCTAGGCCTACCTGCATCTGAATCTTTTCCGGATCGGTCCCAATTTGTGGCGAGCCGTAGGCAACTTTCAGCAGGATATAAGCGCTAAGCTTCTGCCCGAGTTCGCTGAACTTTTTCTGGACGATCGTCCGTTGCGACTCGGGCGTCATCGAAGCGAGCCGCAACTGTTCGTCGAGCTTCGCCCGATGCGTTTCGTCGCCCAACACCTCGGCACGAGTATAACGAAACGAGCCGGGGCGTACCTCAAGGCCGAGCGATTCCAAAACCTCCAGGTTCTCAATACGGAAGACGCGGTGATTGCTCGCCTCGGGTCGATCGGCAATCAGGTCCAACAGCCACTGGGCTGCCGAGATTTTGCGCCCCCCCTCCCCTGCCGGCAGAACCTCTTGCCTAGCGGAAAGGAACTGGAGCGTGTTGCGAGCCAGTGTGTCGATCGGCTTGATCCGTCCACCGTGGGCGATCGGCAGTGCGGCAAACCGATCCACCATAAAACCACCCGGTGGGTTCTTTGCCGGTTTGGCTTTGCTGAGCAGATAGCCCCCGCAGAGGAAGGCCGCCAGCACGGGTGCCCAAACCAACGGCGAACGCCATTCGATCCGCTGACGAACGCCCGGTTGCAGAGTCGAAGCCGCCTTTCTCGCCTGATCGGCCCGTCGCCTCGTGAATCGTGTTAGCACCACACCAAAGTGGGCGAGCATCCCCAGACCGACCAACATGCAGCTCACGTAGGGAATCATCCATCCGCCGTTGGTCACGACTTGCAGCGTGGTGGTTCTTTCCGTTCCCTTATCAAAACTCGCTTGATAGATCGTGTCGCCAGCGTAACGGAGTGGGTTGTTCATCCAGACCCGCACCTCTCGATCCACCCCTTGCGAAGGGTCGCGCAGAATCAAATCAGACGAGTAGTTCTTCGCCATTTGCGTGCCGACGTAGCGATCAAAGCGAAAATCATTGAGCGTAAGTGAGTAGGGCTTGTAAGTCCGTCTGAATCGTAAGTCGAGGTTGTAGGTCTTTTCCCCCACTGTGACCGACTGGGGGACCGCACTATCGCCGCCAGCGTCTCCTGGCGCCAAAAACAAAGTGGAAACAAGCCACACGCCGAGCGATTCGCCCATCTCTGAATCCAACACTTCAACGTAAGCCGAGGGCATGTTGACCCCCTGATCGGCAACGCCAACCACCGACTGCGCTGGCAGAGCGACTCGACTGAGGCCGATTCCCTGGTTCGCAAGATTCTTCGCAACCCTTGCCACTTCTCCAAGGCGTGAGTTGATATCGAAACGCACCACACGCAAATCGAACGGCAAGTCGGGGTGAGAGAGAATTTCACCACGGGCCGCGTGCTGGGCAAGCAAGGATTCAGGAAGAACCGTTTCACGTAAATCTTCTCCGGCAGCCGTCGTAATCGCCAGTTCGGTGCTACGAATATCGTAGGTGTGAGAGACCGTCTGTCCCTCGGTAATTTGCATTTGTGCCTCCTTGGCCGTGAGTCCGGTAAGGAGCTCGCCGAACATGAGGAGGCCAATCCCGCCGTGCAGCAACACAATGCCGGCCCGTTTGCCGAACGCTAGCCCGCAGCCCCACAGCAACACTGCCGCCGCTCCTCCTCCCTTGGATAGCTGCCATAAGATGCGTAGCCCCGCGTCACTAATGCGTGCTTCGGGATAAGAGAACAGCCCAACAGCCAGCACCAGTAGCAGGCCAATCGGTATCGAAGCGAGCGACCATTCGGCGGAGCGCATTTTGCCGTAGTTTTGTACGGCCCAATAAGCCCCACCGAGTGCCAAAAGTGCCACCGCTGCCCTGAGGCTTTGCCACAATCCCTCGCAAAACTGGGGCGAGAGCTGGCTCTCTAGCGTACCGTCCATGCCGCTGTAAACGACCCCGACCACAGCGGCAATGCCCAGGGCAATCACCATCAGGCCACGAGCCAGCCGCGTCCCCTTGGCCGACACCTTAAAACGAATTGAGTGGGCTGCCAGCAAGTTGATTGCCATCAGCGTGCCAATCAGCGTGCCACCAGGAAACCAAAATCCCCCGCCAATCGGTTGGGCTTCGTTCCGAGTGAACATCTCCGCCAATCGGAAGAATGCCTGGAACTCAACCCAAGCGAACCAGACCCGGAAATACGACTTTTCTACAACAAACCAAATGTCGTGATCCACCTGGGCCAGCGTGCCAACAAACACGAGGAAGATCGCCATCGCGAACAGCACGACCGTCAAACGCAAAGAGGCAAACGACTTGAGCACCGAGCGCCACGGCGTTGGGTCACGATCGAGCGAAGGGGGCGTGTCAGCGTTCACAACAGTTTTTTTCTAAGCAAAGAGAAATGTCTATAGAGAGCCTTTTCCTGTCTCTGTCGCTCCTATTGCTGGATTTGCATGGAAGCGAGCCACGCCTTGAATGCTTCTCCTTGGGCTTCGACTGCTTCGTTCGGCCCCCGCAGCTTGAAGAACCAAACACGCTCGCCCCGGGTGGTCATAGCCGCATGGGTTGTTTCGCTATCGCCTACTAATTCGGCGTAGGTTGCCGTGCCACCGGAAAGAGGCATTTCGCTCGATTCTCTGGCAAGCTCCTCAGCCGTCGTGGGTTCAAGCCCTATCTCACGACGCCAACGGTTGATGTTTGCCAGGGGGTCGGCCATCGCGGGGGCCGTCGCAGGGAACGCGAACGCTGTTACTTCTGCTCCGTCTGGAGTGGCAAACGAAGCTTTGCGCATCGAGCTGCCCAGTTTCTCTGTCCAGCCTTCGGGCGTTTCGTACTTGAGCTCGGTCGAAGTAGGCAAAGAGAGAACCGGTGCAACGGGTTTCGCGGGGGCCGGTTTTTGTGCGAAGGGGGCATTCGCAAAGGGAGCGTTTGCAGAGGGAGCCATGCCACCCGATGCGTACCAACCGGTCTCGTCCATCAGAGTGGCTCCTTCCGCAGCAGTGAGCGGCGTAGTCACTTCCGATAAGCCATCGGCTGCTACCGGCTCACGGCCCAATTGCTTCCGCCACCGGTTCACATTGGAAAGCACTTGCGCCGGCCACTCGCCGACGAGAGGCAAACCGATCACGCTCAACTCAATCCCCGCCGGCCCCCCCTCGGCGGGAACAACAAGCGTTGCCAGACGCATCTGGCTTGCTGGCTTCTCCGTCCATCCTTCGGGCAATTCCCACACCGGCTTGCCTTTTTCCAGACGCACCGATTGCAAAAACTCCTCCAACGGCGGCTTGGCCGAGGCAATCGCTTCGATGGGGGCCACCACCTTGAGGAACCAGACTTGCTCATCCCCCTTGAGAATGGCTGCCAACATGCGGTGTGTTGGCTCGCCACGTTCCGCGGCAGGAACGGCGGGCTTGGTAGACGAACCGGCTGCCGACGTCGTTTTTGACACCAACTTCGACTCGGGCAAAATCTTCACGATACGAGTGGTGACCTCGTCCGCAGGGCGACACCCGCACGACGCGACGAAAAGACCGACTAGCGAAAGACAAAGGAGCGGCAAACGCTCGACTGATATTGGATAGTTCATCCAAGCCAGTATACGTGGGCCTCCCCGGCGAGGCCTAGGTGGCTGCGGCGTCTTGCCGCGGTCGGGGACGACGCGGGGCTCTCTCCACTAACCGCCGAAGAGGCCGAGAATGCCGTCCATGATCGCACTGTTGACCGAGTAGGGCTCGCTCCACGACCACATGCTGTTGATGAGGTCCAGCGCCATGATGCCACACAAGGTCATGGTCAACAGGCTACAGCCGAGCAAAATCATAATCCCCGTCGGAAAGGTCGTGTCTGCTGTGGCAACCACCGATGCGCCCGCTGCTGCCACGCCGACCCCTGCGGCTCCAATGGCCGAGGCCCCCGCCATGCCCAGATCGCCGCCCAATTGGCTCGCTTCACTAAAACTAAACGCATCTTCCTCTTCGTCCTCTTCTTCCCCCTCAGGAATGAAGGCAACCACCTCGTCTTCCTCTTCAAGATCGTCCAGGTCCGCTAGCGAACCGCCCCCTGCCTCATCGTCCTCGACGGGCGTTAGCAAGAGATCTTCCGCCGGGGCAGAAGAAGCCTCGTCCGTTAAAGGGGCTGAAATGGCACTCGCCGCGGAGAGGGCAGCCAAGTCGAGTGCCGAGCCCAGCGCTGAGCCTCCCAAGTCGAGCGGCACTTCGTCCAGAGCGATGCCACTATCAGAAGGATTCAGGTTAATACCACTGTCGGAAGACGACAGCGAAAAATCGTCGGAGCCGCCAAGCACCATGTCGTCCTGTTCGTCTTCGCCAAGCTGAATCGTATCAAGCCCCGAAAGACCCGCTACACTGCCCGGCGAAATCTCGCCTGTCTTCGACCCGCCACCTGCATCGGCTGGGTCCGATCCTGAGATGACCGACGCGTCGCTCGCTTCGAGATCAAGCTCAAACTCATCGTCCAGCGTCAGATCACTCGAACCGGCGGCAGGCTCTTGTTTCGCAGCGGCCTCTGCCGCAGCGACCTGGGCTGCGGCAACATCCTGGGCACCCAGAATTCGGCTCGACTCGGCTTCAAGATCAAGTTCCAATTCCTCCACATCGTCAAACGAAGCCACCGGTTGGGGCTCCTCCTTAGCACCGACCGCTGAGGAACTACCCGCTAGTTCTAAATCGTCCTCCAACGACAATTCACTACGGCCAATGATCGTGCTGGGAGAACCGGTGAGGCCCCCTTCGAGTTCTCCTTCGGTCAGCAGGATCGACTCGGCATCGTCTCCTTCGCCCAGAGGTTCGACGCCCAACACCAAGTCTTCGTCCACGGAGACTTCTTCGGTACTCGTATCGTCGAGCCCCAGATCAAGCGACTCTAATTCAAGCGAGCTTTCGGCAGAGAGCCCCATGCCAATGTCTTCGGCGACATCTTCTGCCGGTTCTGCCGGAGCCTCTTCTTCGACGGCCTCTTTTTCAACTTGGTAACTATCAATTTCTTCGGTCCGAAATTTCCAGCTCGCTCCGTCGCGGTACGCGCGAAGGTCACCCTTCTCACGAATTCCGTTGAGTCGCTCTTTGGAGATACCGAGTTGCTCGGCTGCGTCGTCAAGGCTGATGAATTTCGTCGCCATCGCAGAAATCGATCCGTTAGGTTTTCAGTTCTTGTCGCTAGCGATACGAGATAACTCTTGCGTTTAACGCTGTGAGTCTCGGAGATCGCTCGGCAACGGTTGGTTGGTATTGAATTCTTCAAGTCGCAAGTCCCAGGAGACTTGCCGGACACTCTTTAGGTTAATCTGCCCGGTGCTAGAATCGATCATGTAAACCGCCAGCACACCCCGGACCGCGTCAAACACGAACGCTGTGTAGTGACCTTGCGGGTTAGGCAGGATTTGACAGGTAACGCCGCTCTTGGCTCTGTTTTGCGGCAATTCGGCAGTTGCCCCGGGAGTCACTCCCCCAAATGCCGGCATTTCAGCCAGTGGCGACTTGACCCCAGGGGTTTCTCCCGAGGCGGATCCCAAGGCGGAGACGGTTCCTAGAACCGCCACCAAAAAAAAAGCTAACCCCATTCTACTAAATACTTTACGGATCAAATCCACTACGTTTCTTGATGCGTCCATTGCTACTGCTCCTTGGCTAATCGATCCGTCTTTACCGTCTTAATCATGTCAGCTTACCAATTCTAAGTGAATTGGTTTGGCAATCAAGCTAAATCGCGGAGTTCGGGCCCTGCTCACGGTTTCCAGATGAGCGATTCACGGCTATTCTGCCCAATTCAACACCCAATCGCCCGAATCGATGACCAACCATGCCCTCCCCATCTGCCGCTGTGAGCCAACGCCTTGAAGTGGCTCGCCAAATCGCTAAAGAGGCGGGTAACTTCACCCTTAAGTTTTTTCGTAGCAACACGTTAGGTGTCGACAGAAAGGGGGACGGATCGCCCGTTACCATCGCCGATCGATCGGCGGAGGAGCATCTGCGTAAACGAATCGGCGAGCAATTCCCCGACGATGCCATTCTCGGCGAGGAGTTTCCGGAAAAGCGGGGCACCTCGGGCTACAAGTGGATTTTGGACCCGATCGACGGCACAAAATCGTTTATCCACGGCGTGCCGCTCTATACGACGCTTATCGCCGTTTTGGAAGAATCGGAGGGGAAAATGGGAGAGCCCTTACTGGGCGTTATCCATTCGCCAGCTACCCGAGAGACCGCTTATGCGGCCGTGGGCGCCGGTGCTTGGTACACCCATGGCGACGCCGAGCCGGTTCCGGCACGTGTCTCTGAGACTGCTGACTTGGCCGAGGGGCTCTTTCTGACGACCGATGCCGACAGCTTTAGCGACCGCCCTCAGGATGCAGCGGATGTCTATTTGGCCCTACAAAAAGCGGCCCGTTTGTCACGCACCTGGGGCGATGCCTATGGCTACATGATGGTCGCTTTGGGGCGGGCTGAGGTGATGATGGACCCCGAAATGAGCGTTTGGGACACGGCGGCTCTCAAGCCCATTATCGAAGAGGCGGGCGGCACCTTCACCGATTGGCAAGGCACGGCCACGGTCCATAACAAGGAGGCTATCGCTACCAATGGCCACGTCGCCGAGAGGGTGCTTGGCCTCACTCGGGGTCGCTAAGTCGATTTTCTCCCCTATTTTTGCCTGTTGCTCTGCTTGTGAACCTTCCGATGGTTCGTTATGCTTCTTGATTCGACACATTTTTTGCTAACAAGACACTACGAACTACCAATTCAACGGAACGAGTGGAATCATGGCCCGCGCTTGCCAACTCTGCGGAAAAGGCCCCCAGATGGGCAACCAAGTCACGACCCGTGGTAAGAAAAAGTACCTCGGCGGCGTCGGCACCAAGATCACCGGCTGCACCCGCCGACAGTTCAAGCCGAATCTCCAGCGCGTGAAGGTCGCTGGTGAGAATGGCAATGGCAAGCACGTGCTTGCTTGCGTCCAATGCATCCGCAGCGGGGCTGTCGTGAAGAAGGTTCGCAAGGCACCGTTCCGCTTGCCTGTGGCTGCCTCGAAGTAATCGCCCGCGTCTCTCCAATTTGGAATACGACCGTGGCTATCTCCCGAGCCGATGTCGAGAAAGCGGCCTCGCTTGCGAGGTTGATGCCAACGACCGAAGAGTTGGATGCGCTGGTGCCCCAGCTCTCAGAAATCGTCGCCTACGTTGAATTGCTCGGCGAGGTCGATACGGAAAACGTCGAACCGATGGCCCATGCTCCTATGGCCGGCGGCGTTGAGCTGACGAACGTCCTCCGCCCCGATGCAACACGGCCCAGCCTGCCACGTGAGGCGGCTCTCGCCAACGCGCCTCATACCGACGGTGCCGGCTTCCGCGTCCCGGCGGTCCTTGGTGATTGAAAGGTGTGATCCGTAACCATCGTCCCATCACTTTTCTTACTATTCTTACTCCTAATCTTAATCAGCTTCTTCTCTCCCTTCGCAAGGGAAAGAGATAAGCAAAAAAAGGATTAAAATTAGGAGTAAGATTAAGATATAAGAACTAAATTGCGATGCCTACGCCTACCGAACTCTCCGCCACTGAGCAAATTCGTTCCCTCGCGGCGGGTGAACTCTCGTCGGTCGAATTGACGCAAGCCTATCTTGATCGCATTGCTGAGGTGGAGGACCGAGTCGGAGCCTTTCTCCGCATCACGGCAGATCGAGCGCTCGAACAAGCGGCCTCGGTCGATGCCCGGCGTGCCCAAGGCGAATCGCTCGGGCTGCTGGCCGGTCTGCCCGTAGCGGTGAAAGACGTGCTCTGCGACAAAGGGGAGCTGACCACTTGTGCGTCACGCGTCCTGGAAGAGTTCCGCCCGCCCTACGATTCAACGGTCGTTGCCAAGCTCAAAGCGGCTGACGCCGTGCTGATTGGCCGGACGAACATGGACGAGTTTGCAATGGGCGGCTCGACCGAGAACTCGGCTTTCCAACCCACCCACAACCCGTGGGACTTGCAGCGTTCGCCCGGCGGTTCCAGCGGCGGTGCGGCCGCCTGCATCGCGGCAGGCGAGTCGCCCCTCTCAATCGGCACCGACACCGGTGGCTCCATCCGCCAGCCAGCGGGACTCTGCGGCACGGTTGGTCTCAAACCAACCTATGGCCGAGTGAGCCGTTACGGCCTGGTGGCGTTTGCCAGTAGCCTCGACCAAGTCGGCCCGCTTGCTCGCAATGCCTCGGATGTGGCGCTGCTGTACGACGCGATTGCTGGCCATGACCCGAACGATTCGACCTCTTTGCCTGCCGAGAGCCCCCGGGTTTCCGACACGATCGACCAACCGCTCGTTGGTTTGCGAGTCGGCGTTGTTCCTGAGCATTTTGCCGAGGGGCTCCATCCCGAAGTGAAGGCGGCTGTCGAGAAAGCGATTGCCACTTATCGTGAATTAGGCGCCGAAATTATCGAGATCGATTTGCCACACGCCAAGTACGGCGTGGCAACCTATTACGTGATTGCCCCCTGCGAGGCGTCGAGCAACTTGGCCCGTTATGATGGGGTCCATTACGGTCGTCGCACCGATCCGTCACAAATGCTGACCGATTTGGCTGCCGAGCGCAAGGCGGCCACCGAATCGGGCGACATGGAGACTGCGAACAAAGTCGATTCGGCTTTGGTGCGTCTCTACCGACAAAGCCGTAGCGAAGGACTGGGCCCCGAAGTGCAACGGCGCATCCTCCTGGGGGCTTATGCCCTCAGCGCCGGTTACTACGATGCCTACTACCTGAAGGCTCTGAAGGTTCGCCGACTGATTCGCCAAGATTATGACCAAGCGTTCGAGAAGGTCGATCTGATCGCCGGCCCTGTGACGGCGTCGCCCGCCTTCAAGCTGGGCGAACTAACGAGCGACCCGCTTGCCATGTACCTGGTCGATCTCTACACGGTGAGCGCGAACTTGGCGGGCCTTCCTGCAATGAGCCTTCCGTGCGGCCAAGCGGAAAGTGGCCTCCCGATCGGCCTCCACCTGATGGCCCCATCGCTCCAAGAAGATCGCCTCCTCCGCGCCGCACGAATGTACGAAACGGCCCGCGGCCCTACGACCACCGCACCGCTATAGAAAGGAAGCAAAGGAAACCGCGAATGGACGCGAATAAGCGCGAATGAAAGAAGAAATCATCCTAAAAGAAGAGGCGTATCAAGTTATTGGTGCATGTTATGAGATCCATAACGAGTTGGGCTCCGGTTTTCTTGAAGCCGTTTATCAAGAATGCCTAGAGATCGAGTTCAATGATAGAAAATCCCCTACCGCTCTCAGCCTTCAATAGCAATCCACTACAAGAATCGAACGATCACCAAAATCTACCAACCCGATTTCGTATGTTTCGATAAAATCCTGATCAAGCTCAAGGCCGTCTCAGAGCTATCGAACGCGAATCGGGCACAAGTCATCAATTATCTCAAAACAACCGGCCTCAATCTCGGACTCCTTATCAATTTCGGCAGGCAAGGAAAACTCGAATACGAACGCTTAGCCCTAACCCATCGCTAAACTCACTTATCCCTTCTTTCATTCGCGCTTATTCGCGTCCATTCGCGGTTCCTCTTTTTTTGCTCACGCATGTCTGATTACACCACCATCATTGGCCTTGAAGTTCATGTGCAGCTTGGCACACAGAGCAAGTTGTTTTGTGGGTGTACGACCACGTTTGGGGCGGAACCGAACACGCAGACTTGCCCTGTCTGCTTAGGGCTCCCCGGCTCACTGCCGGTGCTGAACGCCGAGGCGATTCGGCTGGCCATCGAGACGGGCGTTGCGCTCAATTGCACCATCCCCCCGTTCACCAAGTGGGACCGCAAGCAGTACTTTTACCCCGATCTTCCGAAAGGGTACCAAACGAGCCAGTTCGACCTGCCTATCACCGAGCAAGGGTGGTTAGAGATCGCCGACATCGCGGGCGAAGCGAAAGACCAAGCTGCCTTTGAGCCAAAACGAATCCGCATTACTCGCGCGCACCTTGAAGAGGATGCGGGCAAGAGCCTGCATGACGATTCCAAGGGAGGGGGCGATACGGTGATCGATCTCAATCGGGCCGGCACGCCGCTGCTGGAGATTGTTAGCGAACCCGATCTTCGTTCGGCAGCCGAGTCGAAAGCCTATTTAACCGAGCTAAAATTATTGCTCACTTCCCTGGGCGTTTCGGATTGCAACATGCAGGAGGGGTCGTTGCGAGTGGATGCCAACGTCAATCTGCATGTGGACGATCCCAAGAAGCCGGGCGAAAAATCGGCGACGCCAATCGTCGAGATCAAAAACCTCAACAGCTTCCGCGCCGTCGAACGGGCAATCGAATACGAAGTGGGCCGCCAGTGGCGAGACTGGCAAGAGACCCACAGGCGTATCGGCGAAGCCCCCAAGCAGACCCGCGGATGGGACGACTCGGCAGGCGTCACCCGCCCTCAACGTGAAAAGGAAGACTCTGCCGATTACCGCTACTTCCCTTGCCCTGACTTGGTGCCGGTCCTTACGACCGAGGCTGAGGTCGAGGCGGTCCGCAAGGCCATGCCCGAACTACCGGCGGCCCTTCGGCTTCGTTTGCAAACGGAGTTTGGCCTTTCGGCTTTTGATGCCGACGTGATCGTTAGCCGTGGACGTGATATTTCGGACTATTTCCTTGAGGTCGCCACCGCCAGCGGTGATGCCAAGCAAACGGCCAACTGGATTTCGCAACATGTCCTGCGAGTGATGAATGCCCAAGAGAAGAGACTAGAAACGCTCGGCCTTTCTGCCGAAGTGCTGGCCGAACTGATAAAAAAAATCGCGGGGGGCGAACTCCCCAAATCACGGTCGCGCGACGTGTTCGACCTTTTGGTAGACGAAGGGCTTGATATCGAAGGGGCCATGGACAAGCTTGGCATCACGGCCGTCGATGAATCGGAGTTGATCGAAATCTGTAAAGAGCTACTTGCTTCGAACCCCAAAATCGTAGCCGACGTGCAAGGGGGCAAACAACAAGCGGTTGGCTCTCTCATCGGCCAAGCCAAGAAGAAAAACCCCAACGCCGATCCGGCCCGCGTCCGCGCGATTTGTCTCGAATTGATCGCTTCCCTCTAAAATTGAACCTCGACGGAAAAACGGAACGACGAACGGAAAAAAGAAAAGGAGAACCGCTAATGAACGCTAAAAAACGATAATTCTCTACTATTAGAGGTTCATCCAGCACGTATTAGCAGTTGCCCTTTTTTCGTAGTTCCTTCGTTCCGTTGTGGTTCCCTCTCTTGACTATGTGTACCAACGAAC
>JAJRUA010000178.1 GCA_024278035.1 Planctomycetota bacterium
GGCTCGTTCCGCTTGATTTTGCGAACCGGCTCAGGCGTGAGATAGGGGCTATCGGTTTCGACCAACAGCCGATTGAGTGGCACGCTCGCAGCGACTTCGCGCAGTTCGTCCGACTTCTTGAAAGTCACCATACCGGCAAAGCTGATGTGGAGGCCCAACTCGATTGCTTCGGCAGCCCCCTCGGCAGAGCCCGTGTAGCTGTGCATCACACCGTGCAAATAATCCCGCACACGCGCTTCGCGTAACATCGCTAGCACTTCCTCTTCGCACTCTCGCATGTGAACCACAAACGGCAGGCCCGTCTCTTGCGATAGCCGCAGATGGCGGTCGAAATAATCTTGCTGTAGTTCAAACGGCGTGTGGTCCCAGTACTGGTCGAGGCCCGTCTCTCCCAGGGCGACGACGCTCGGATCGGCCGCCAAGCGAACGATCTCTTCCCAATCACCGGGGCCCGCTTCGCCCACATCGTTGGGCTGAATGCCCACCACCGGGTGAAGGCCCTCGTACTGGGCGGCCAGAGCGACGATCGTACGGCTCGACGCAGCATCGACCCCTATCAGGTTGACATCCTGCACCCCGGCCTGACGGGCCCGTTCGATCGTTTCGGAAAGATCCTCGGCAAACCGTGGTTGGTCGAGATGGGCGTGGGTGTCGTAAAGCATGGGCAAAGAGCATCTGAAGAGTGTGGCGAAGAGCGTAGCAGACCGCCGAAATAAGAGGGATTAAGGACAAAACGACATGCGGCAAGCCGCAATCTGGCTGTTTTTTGGATAAAAATGCCTAAGGATTGGCAAAAAACACCGTTGGTTTCTTGACTGTCAAGCCCCTGCCCCTACAGTTGAGGTAGCAGACAGTGTGGTTAGCCGGCGTTCCCATGAAAACGAAGGCTAGCAATTGGTGAGTAGCATAGGCCTCAGGGGGTCGGGTTGCTCATAGAGATGAACCTTCGTGCCTGCTGTTTCGTAATCAATAATAAAACAAAGTTTTTTTGACGGTCGGCAACGATGCCTACGCCGTCGCTCCTCCCTTGAAGGGCTTGCTGCGGATTGCCGCTGCAACGCTGATCGAGGGTCCTATGTAGCGGGATTCAGCCGAACAGAGCTTTTTCCTGCGAAGAAAGAAGGAATCGACCATGTTGGTGCTATCTCGCAAAAAAAACGAGAGCATCGTTATCAACGATGACATTACGATCGTCGTCGTTGAGATTCGCGGTGACAAGGTGCGGCTCGGAATCGAGGCGCCCAAAGAGGTTCCCGTGCATCGTAACGAAGTCTATGAAGCCATCCAGCGGGCTAGCCAGCTCGACGGACAAGCGGCAGCCGATGGCCAACCCTCGGAAGCCTGATCGGCGTGCGCCTTGAACGGGCGCCTTTTTAAGACACACGGCCCTTAAGACGCAGTGCCACCCTCGGCTTGGAAACGTTCTTCCGACTTTTTCGGAAGATTGTGCGGGCTTTTTTGCGGGGCTGGGTTGACGCTCGGCCCGATCGCCTTTAGCCTCTCTCAATCGTAGGCTATTGCTCTTTGGTTTACCGCGGGGGTTTACCCCCGGGAGCAACCGGTCTTCGTCGGCCCCATCGTCTAGTGGCCTAGGACTCCGGCTTTTCACGCCGGCAACACGGGTTCGAGTCCCGTTGGGGTCATTCCACTAAAAAAGCGTTCCTACGGTATTTCGCCATCCTACCCTATTCTTTCTTTTTCGGACGGCGTCGGGTTCCAGAGCATTCCCTCGCCGCCGAGAAAGAACGAAGAGTGAAGAATTAGGTCTTCTCGGCTGCTCCACTCCCTGCTTGGCAATCGGTTGCCGCAACTCGGCAGTGGTTCGATCCTTGCCATACATGGCCGGATTTTAGGAAATTCGCTAGACCACGGAGCTTCTTTGAGGGCCATGCACCCGGCACAACTTCCTGTTACCGAACTGCTCAAAGCATGCTCTGAGCGACGTTTACGACGTTCGGGGCCAGGAGGGCAACATCGAAATAAGGTCGAGACCGCTGTTGTTGTTACCCACAAGCCGACCGGCATTTCTGCGGAGGCGAACGAACGGCGTAGCCAGCAACAGAACCGCGAAGTCGCCGTGCAGCGTCTGCGGGTACGGCTGGCTGTGGAACACCGTACCACGCCTCCGACGGATTCGCCCAGCAATCTTTGGCAAAGCCGCGTTCAGGGAAGACGCATGGCGGTGAACCCCGGGCACGAGGATTTTCCATCCCTGTTGGCAGAATCGCTCGATCAAATCGCCTCAACTGAATGGAATGAACAAACGGCCGCCGAGCAACTTGGCATCTCCCGAACGCAACTTGTTAAGCTACTTCGCCAAGAACCAACCGCGCTCAAAAGATTGAACGATCATCGTACTGAACAAGGCTTAAAGCCGTTGAGTGGGTGAGCGAACCCCTGATCGATCCGTCGCTTGGATCGCGTAGGACGCAATATAAAACGGCTCGCTGAGAGTTTTTCTATCGACGGATGATGCCATTCGTGCTGAGCTTGCTGGCAATCCGTTCGGCACCTTTAGCGTAGCCGTCGGCGTTGCTCCAGAACTTTTTGAGGCTTTGTTCGTTCGAGAAGAGATAGAATTGGCCTTCGTACTCCACGGCGTACTCACGTGTGCCGGGAACAACTTGTTGCGTCTCGACCGCTAGTACCGGGTCGGCTCCTGAGAGGGCCGGGCTGTATTTATCCGGCTCGGCAAGGAACGTGTCACGAGCGGCTTGGTTGACGAAGAGGTAGGTACGTCCACGATGGATGGCACCCCATTTCACGTCGCCCTTGGCCCAACGCCACTTGTTTTTCATCGTGACCGGGCAAAAACCGTCGAAGCCCAAGGCCGGGCTGCCGGGTGGCAATTGGCTTGCAATCGATTGTGATCTTGGCGTGGGAGCCACTGCTTCTGGTGCGGCGGGTGCTGGCGAAGCGGCGGGTGTCGTTGCAGCAGGTGCTGCGTAGTGCGGATTCGCAACGGATGTGGCAGGAATCGGTGTCACTGGCGGAGCCGATTGGCTGGCAACTGGGTTGTTCACGACTACCGGGACGGGAGCAGTGACGACTGGCGTAGTTGGTTCTTTCATCGCGTACCGATCAACGGGCGGCTGCGGCGCTGCCGCCGCGTAGCGGTCGTAGATGGTTTGTTTCGGAGTTCCACCGGGAGCGGCAGCAACTTGTTGGACCGTCGGCTGTGCCACGGTTGCCAGGCCACTGTAGGCCGGATTGAGAGGCTGGCCGGCTGGTTGCAGGCGTTCGCTTGCAGGCGTTTTATTGAAAGAGGCTTTGCTGGCGATTTGATTGTAGGCGCTGTGCTGACTGCGGTACGCTGAGGCCACCTCCCCCATGAGGCCCACATAGGCCATCGGCGTGGCGGGGCTAACAAAGGTTTTTACCAATTGGCCCGCTGAAGTGACAACAACGTCGGTCGGAACGCGGGTAATTTGGTACTTGCTGGCTATCTCGGGCGAAGCGGCGGCATTGATTTTTACGGGCACATAATCACGAGCAATCGAACCGGCGACGCCAGGCGAGTTAAAAACCACCTTTTCAAGCCGTTTGCAAGGAGCACAGGTTGGGGTCCAAAAGTGGATCAACACGAGCTTGTTCGCTTGGCTCGCCTCCGCCTGGGCGGAAGCCAAATCATGTCGCCACGCGATTCCTTGGGCATGGGCCGTGCTCGACGCCAAGCCTGCCATTGAGGCGAACATGGAGGTCAATAAGAGTACGAAACTGGGCGAATAGCGGTGGCTACGTGAGAGCATGGTTCTCGATCCTTGGCACCCGAACAGGCGTTGCGAGTAACGGTTTTCTTAGAAGATTGGCAGGGCAACAAAACGCCCGTCTTCGTACTTATCGGCTACTCTGAGGGGGTCGCTTTGGGCAAATTTTGCGGATTGTCCGGCCAGGGTCCAAACGCTGCTGCCAGAGGGTTTTTTGGGGTGAACCCTTTCGTTTTTCGATCCGTAGGAGGGGCAGCAGTGCTATCTTCCCTGGGAAAATCGACCCAGCGTGCTTGACACGCCCTGTTTTTGAGTGGATACTTCCGCACAGACTTAAAACGCAGCAGGGCAGGCTTCTCTTGCCCGCCACTTGTTCGCTCCTAGGAGTAACGTGAGTCTTATCTGGCTCACAAGTTTGTCTGGCCCAGAAGGTTGACACTGGCCCGAGGTGACACTGATCCGAGAGTTTTCCACTCCAGGACCGGGTTGCCTGAGGCCCGGCGGTTGCCTGCCAAACAAAAAAAGCCCGAAAGAAATTAAGGGTTTCCTAGAATTGAGTGGCGTTGTACAAAATCGCAAGCCAAACGATGAATAAGAGGGCCCTAGTAGAGTTGGCCCGAACTGTGAGAAACTAACGTGAGGCACGGAGCCTCGCACGATGCCCATTCATTGGGTCCCATTCATTGGGTGCCCGCTCAGTAGGCAAAATGGCCAGGAAGACGCCTTGATACAGGTTCTAATAAACCGGTAACGGCTGGCCTAGATTGGTCACAAAACCAGCTTACCCACAAAAACAAAAAATCGGCAATTGAAAATAGGCCGGCAACCGACACACAGTCGGCAAAACAGCTAACAGCATAGGAAGCAAAATAATCGAGCGGGCGACAGGTTACGCCTCCTCACCATTCTCCCATTACGTTTGCCGATGCTCGGCAGCGTCTCCCCCACTAGCTACTTTACTAAATCTCCTAAGGACGACGTTCGGCTATTTCAATCACTCCCTTACTGGTTGATTGAAGTCTCGACGAACATCTCGACTAATAAACTTGGGGACGGTTTCTTACGAACCGGCCAAGTATCTCCCCCTGATCGGCTCGTTTACCGCCGCAATCCGGGGACAACTGAAGCGAATTGACAAGAAAAACTATGGCAAAGAAGAATCGATCCGGTGGACGCTACCGTGGACGCAACAATGGTGGTGGCGGACAAGGTGGTGGCGGTGGACAAGGCGGACAAGGCGGCGGTGGACGAGGACGTTACCGCGGCAACCGAGGCAACCGTCGTCGTGGTGGCGGTGCCCCCAACCAAAATTACAACCGCCAAGACAACCGCCAAGACAATGACCAGGACAACGGCGATCCGCTCGCCATTACCCCCGGCTCAGGCGTCCTTGAAATGCACCCCAACGGGTACGGATTTCTCCGCAATCCGGCGACCAACTTCACCCGTGAGCGGAGCGATCCGTTTGTCCCGGGGACAATGATCGAGAAGTACAATCTCCGCGAAGGAATCATGCTCAGCGGCATGGTTCAGCAGCAACGTCGCGACCAGGGGCCCCGCCTCCGTGAGTTGCTCGACGTAGAAGGCTTGAAGCCGGACGATTATCTCGATGTCAGTCGATTTGAGAATCTCACGCCGATCACTCCCGAAGAGTGGTACCGCCTAGAAACGGGCCCCGAGCCCCTTTCGACCCGTGTGATGGACTTGCTTACGCCGCTTGGCAAAGGACAACGGGCTCTGTTGGTCGCTCCCCCGCGAACCGGCAAGACCGTCCTCACGCAGCAGATTAGCAACGCGATTAGTGAGAACTATCCTTACGTTTCGCTCATGGTGCTGCTCATTGATGAACGGCCTGAGGAGGTCACGGACATGCGCCGCGGTGTCAACGGCGAGGTGCTTGCAAGCAGCCTCGACTGCGACGTGGAATCGCACGTCCGCCTCGCCCAACTCACGCTCGAACGCTGCAAGCGATTAGCTGAGATGGGCAAGGATGTCTTCTTGCTGATGGACTCGATCACACGCCTCGCCCGTGCGTTCAACAAGTGGGTCGGCAACACAGGCCGAACCATGTCAGGCGGTGTTGATATCAAGGCGATGGACATCCCCAAGAAATTATTTGCCGCGGCCCGCGCCTTTGAGGAGGGGGGCTCGCTCACGATCGTTGGCACCGCCCTCATCGACACCGGCAGCCGCATGGACGAGCTCATCTTCCAAGAGTTCAAGGGCACGGGCAACATGGAGTTGGTCCTCGACCGCAAACTCTCCGACCGACGTATCTGGCCGGCGATTGATCTTGAACAGTCCGGCACCCGCCGCGAAGAGAAGCTCCTCTCGCCCGAGATGCTCAATGCGGCTACGATGCTTAGGCGTACGCTTTCGAGCATGCACCACATTGATGCAATGGAACAACTCACCACAAAACTCACCAAGTTCAAGAGCAACGAGGAGTTCATCAACCTGATCCAAGGCGCTGGCGCTGCGAACTAGCGACTTGTTTTGCAGGCCGTAGCATGGTCCCCTGGGCCGTGCCCAAAAAACGACAGAAAGCCGGAGGGTAAGCGAATGGCTAGCAGCCTGTTTGGAATACAGGTGCCGGGCAACCGGTTGCGGGTTCGACTCCCGTGCCCTCCGCTTCTTTTTTTTGCCTCCTCACCAAAATCGGTGGGTAGATATGTGTCCGTTCCGTGAAACCCATCTTCTCCTCGCTAGCACGGCGCGTCAAGCTCATGTTTTTCATCTTTGAGGACCGAAGCGATGGCGAACAAGCAGCGGGGCCTTAAAAGGGGACATTCTACTTATTTTCTTCTTTACGGGGTCTGCCTCGGGGTCGCATCGAGTGCTCAAGCCCCAGACGCTCTGCTGTTTGTTGTTGCCACTGCTCCGCTCCGTACGGACGATCTCGATTCACACTTTGCCGTATCACTTTGAGTTCCGCTTCGGTTTGTGGTTCGTTCACCCAACGCTCCCAGTTCTTTCCACGCGAGACGGGCCCGAGGTCAAGTTGAGGA
>JAJRUA010000179.1 GCA_024278035.1 Planctomycetota bacterium
CGATCCAGCATCCGCAACAATCATCAAGGTCATGGTGCTGTCAATCAAGTCGGCACCCCCGTTCGATTGTGACTGAAAGTTCTGCGGGTTGAAAATCAACCTGTCGCCAGAAGCCGTAGGGCCCGTGGCCTCTGGAGCGAATAGCGTGGTAGCTTCGCCATTGTTTTCGGTAACATCAACGAATTCAACGGTTCCGGCGGGGTCACTAATGTCTCCCCAATTGACGATTGCCGCCGGGGCGCAGTTTGCCAAAGCGAAAAAGGTAAAGCAACTGAATAGAGCAGGATAAAAATACTTGGTCTTCATGGTGTCTAAAATCCTTGAGTGGGGCGTCGGTTCAAAAAAACAAGCGTCGGACGCCGGCTGAATGTACGACTAAAAAAATGAGTAATCCGTTCTGTGTTTGTCTCTACGTTTATTTCTGTGGGATCGAATCCGGATCCCTTATCGACCACCGTGTTCATCGGTGGCGTTTTGTCAGGGGCACAAAAAAAGCGGTCGCAAGAATCTCTTCACATCGCCACGGGCCCTGGGCCATCGGCTTGGAAAGGAGTTTCTTGTGACCGCTTTTAGTATTAGCGTTACTTGTGTTACGGGACTTGAAAGGTGATTTGCTTCAGAGCCAACAAAAAAAGAAGCGGCAATCATAATCCTACGAAAAGCCTCTAAGGCTTCTGGGAGGATCGTGATTACCGCTTCTTGATTAGATCGACTCGTTGCTTAAATGTTTTTTCTGGTAGAGGACTTCCGTCAGGCACACCCCCATTAAACGGCATAGCTGTTAGGTAGTCAACAAGAATCTTGGGGGAATAGCACGATTTGCGGTAAATGGCACCTTTTATTTCTGGCAAGGCCTAGACGTCTAGAAATACAGCGTTTATGGAGGGTTGGCCCCCTGCCGCCACGGGGAAAAAAGGGTCGACATAGCCGCTAGCAGCCCCCTTTTTCCAATGGCCTTGCAAAAAACTGAGGGGAGGAGGGGACGATTTGACCAAAACCAGAGAGGCCCCAAGCAAGCTGGCCAGCCTTGCCCCGATCGAATCGCTCGAAACCTCCCACCCCACCGGAAGCCGAACCCCAGGCAGAGAAGGCTCTACTTGTCGCAAGAATTGGCCAGGAGCCAAAACCCAATCGCCCGGGGCCCCCGATTGAATCCGACGAAAATTTGTGGTGAGTGTCGCCGCTTCTAGCCAAGTCGCTAACAACCGGGCGTTCTGGTCCATCACGTCAATCGCCGCCCAATGCGTCACCTCCGCAGGCAAGGGGTTAGCGGCGTCCATCGCCCGTAGCGCATTCACGCACTCCCCGCCACCGGCGATCAAAACACGTTGTGGCTTCTCTTGGACAAGCGGGTCGTTCTGTAACCAGTTTTGCAAAGCGGCGGGCAGGCCCGATTTGGCGAGCAAGCTCCCTCCCACTTTGATAACAACAGACGGCGAATCACACGAGGTTTTCATGGGTTGTCTAGCAACTCCTCACTTGCCAACACTGCCGCTGCGTGGGCCGGGCCACATTCGCTTGCCTTGCTGGCGACCACGTCAGCAAGCCGTAGAGTTCTAACTTGTCGGGCAAGGCGATTTTGGACTCGATCTCCTAAAAAACTTCCCTCTCCACAAAGGAACAGTACGGTAGGTTTTTTTTGCAGCAAATGGATTTGCCGATCCATGGCCATTCGGAGTTCCCGTTCTTGATAAGCGGCAAGGGCTTCGGCAGCAGCGAGGGCGTCTTCGAGCGTAAACTCACTTGAGTCGGCACAGAGAGATCGCCCTAAACGCGCAATCGCGTTTTTGCGACGAAAAGGCCGGCCATCGGCTGTGTCACAACGGCTCGACTCGGGCAGTTCGCCAAGTAACAACCAAGCATCGGCGGTCGTAGCGAACAACTCGGCTGCAACGGGGCACGCTTGTCCCCGGTAGGGCAAGTCACCTGCTATCGCACAGAAGGGCGTACGGCGAACGCCCCTATAAAGCAGTTCGCCAGCCAAAAGCCGCTCCGTATCCGTACGGCCAATGGACTTAACGGCACCGGCACTCAGGGGGATTAAATCGATCGTGGTCGAGCCAATATCAACCATCAGGCCCTCCTCCCCCTCGCCAAGCCAGCGGAGAGCATAGCGAGCCATGAGACGCCAGTTGGCCGCCGCCACCCGTTGTGGTTGGCCAATCGCCTCGGTCGGCGTGAGCCAAGCGTCCTCGACCGTCGCCACACCGACGGGTAAGCCATCGGCTGCGGCCACCGTCGCTTCGACAATGCTTCGCACTCCCTCGGCCTTGGTTGCATAGCAGTCGGCCAGTTCGCCGGTCATCGTGAGGGCGATCCCAAGGGGGGGCCTCTCGTTCGCCAACAGGCTGAGCGCCTTACGGATTTTCTCGACAAGCCGCTCAGGCTCTCGCCACAAAGCGAACGGCAGGGAGAACGCGCCCCCCCGACCATCGGCCACCTTGAGGTTGGCCCCCCCCACATCGAGGCCCGTCCAATCAGGTTGACTGCACGTCCCCAAGCGGCTGGAAGCTTCCATCTTTCTCGACCGTTGAAGAAGTTCGGACTGAAAAAATCGCTCGAACTAACAATGATTGGCAAGCGGTGGGCGTAAGCCTACCGATGAACCCGATGGGCCGACCCACCAGAAGGCCCGGTTGATCCGGCAGGCGATGCCCCTGAGAGTCAAGCCGCTAGCGCAGGCATCAATACGACTTTCGTCACGAACGGTTACGTTTCCTTTATTTGAACAAGAGGCACGTCTTCGTTCAGCAGTTCCTCGACACGTCGGCCGGTTTGGGCCGCTTTGTAGAGGATGCCCGCTCGAAACGAACTGCGGACCATCGGCCCCGAAGCAACGCCCTTGAAGCCCAACTCGTACGCCGCTTCGGCATAGCGATCGAAGGTCTCGGGCGGAACGTAGCGATCGACCGGCAAGAACCGTTCTCCCGGCTTGCCGGGGGTAAGGTACTGGCCCAGCGTCACAAGATCGACCTTGGCCTCCTTTCGTAGGCGAGCAAGGACGCCGAAAATTTCTTCGTCTGTTTCTCCTAAACCGACCATCAGGCTTGTTTTGGTCACCAAATCAGGCCGCAACCGTTTGGCTTCGCGAAGGATACGAGCGGATTGATCGAACGATGCCCGATGGTCGCGCACCTGCTTATCGATCCGCGGTACGCATTCGACGTTATGGGCGAACACTGCCAAAGGAGCCTCCTCTAAAAGTTTTGCCAGGGCCGAAAAGTCTCCCGCCAAATCGCTTCCGAGCAACTCAATCCCCACCGCCGGTTGGCGATGGTGAATCGCATTGATACAGGCCCGATAATGCGCTGCCCCGCCATCTGGAAGATCATCGCGGTTGACGACGGTCACGACGACGTACTTGAGCCCCATTCGCTCGACAGTATCGGCGAGCCTCTCTGGTTCATCTGCCTCTGGCAGAGCGGGGGCCTTGAGCGTCTCAATGCTACAAAACCGACATCCTCGGGTGCATTCCTTGCCCGCGACCATGAAAGTGGCCGTTCCACGCCCCCAGCAGTCGTGGACATTCTGACAACGGGCTTCTTCGCAAACCGTGTGGAGCGCCGCGTCGCCCACCGCATGGTGCGTCCGGTTGTAGACCTGCAGCGCGCCGCCCGACGGCAATTGTGCCCGTAGCCACTCCGGCAAACGGGGGCGAGTCGTTTTGGTGTCGCGTCGTGATGTTGTCGGCATAAAAATCTATCGTAACAGGGACCCTGGGCCCGTGTTTTTAATCAGTTTCCGCACGGGCATAGGAACCCATGCTACGCCTCTTTTTTACTCCGCCAGTCCTTCAAACAGCGGCGTCGATAAGTACCGTTCGCCGAGGCTCGGAATGATTGTCACGATCCGCTTGCCGGCCATTTCGGGGCGGGCGGCGAGCTTTGCGGCGGCGCAAATGTTGGCTCCGCTGGAGATGCCCGCCATGATCCCTTCCTCTTTCGCAAGCCGACGTGCCCATTGGAACGCCTCTTCATTGCTCACGGCAATCACTTCATCGACGACGGACATGTCGAGGTTGCCTGGGATAAAACCAGCACCAATTCCTTGAATCTTGTGCGGCCCCGGGGCACCGCCGGCAATCACCGGTGAATCGGCTGGCTCAACAGCAATCGCTTTGAAGTCCGGGTTCTGTTTTTTGAGATAACGGCTTGCCCCGGTGATTGTGCCGCCCGTGCCGACGCCAGCAACGATCGCGTCGATATCGTGGCCCGAGTCTTCCCAAATCTCGGGGCCGGTGGTCGCTTCGTGAATCGCCGGGTTGGCGGGGTTCTCAAACTGTTGCGGCATCCAAGCCCCAGGCTCGGCCGCCATCTCGGCAGCACGGTTAATCGCTCCCTTCATTCCCTCAGCGGCTGGCGTGAGCACCAACTCAGCGCCCATGGCCCGGAGCAACGTGCGTCGCTCGATGGACATCGACTCCGGCATGGTGAGCGTTAATCGGTACCCCTTTGCCGCACAAACAAACGCCAGGGCGATACCCGTGTTGCCGCTCGTCGGCTCAACGATGTGCGTATCGGGCTTGATGTGGCCATCGCGTTCACCCGCTTCGATCATGGCCGCCCCGATGCGGTCTTTCACGCTGTTAAGTGGCTGAAAAAACTCGCACTTGGCAAACACGGTGGCGTGCCCAACCGGCACAAGGCGATTGATGCGAATCATCGGCGTATCGCCAATGGCTTTGGCAGCGTTTTCATAAACCTGATTGCGGGGCATAACGCGGACTCCATCCATTACTATTGAAGAGGCTAGAAGGTGAAGCCCTTGGCGGACAATTTTTCATGCTACCAACAGGGCTACCGTTGATTATCTAAGCCGACGGCCAACCCGCAACCCCGCCAGCGTGAGGAAAGTCGGGGCGCGGACGTCGGAGAAGAGGCCCCACTTCACCGATATTGGGCAGGGAAGAGGGCACGGAATGGACGAAAGTCGCGAAAGACGAGGGCCTGCTGGAGGTTTTATTGCCGTAGGCGCCGGCAACTTTGCTCTCAGCGTTTCCATCTGTCGGCTAAGCCCCCGGGCCTTCCGACTAGTCGGCCTGCGCTTTCCTCATGCATCGGTCAAAAAGCACCTGTCGGAGAGTGGATCGCTTGTTGGATCACGCGCCAGGATAGCAAACAACATTTCTGCCGATTGGGCGTCAACCGCGGGCCGTACAGTTTGAGCATGTCTTCGGCAGTGAATCGTTGGACTTCTTCGATCGTTTTGCCGTGCAGCTCTTCGAGCAACATCGACGCGGACGCTTGACTAATGACACATCCGTCTCCCTCGAAGCCACAGTCCTCGACCTTGCCTTCGTCGTCCATCTTGAGCGTGATCCGCACCACGTCGCCACAGAGCGGGTTCTTGTCTTCATGGGCGTGCGTCGCCCCATCCGTCTCGCCACGGTGAAACGGGTCCTCGTAATGATCGAGAATGTGTTCTTGATAGATTTCTTCTTCGGACGGCATCGCAGGCAGCTAGCGGGGAAAGGCAAGTGAGTGGGAAAGTTCTCTCGTCTGCCCCCCAGTTTAGACAGCGCCACAGTGCCGGGCAATGGCTCAGGAGAGGGCTTTCGGTCCCCCCTCTTTTTCTTGTCGGTAGGTTCTTGGTTGCGGTAGGATGGTCGTTTGCGTTCCACTGCCTACTCCTTCCCCTTATTCCATAGTCTCGAATGATTCGCCGTGATTGGCCATTAGGGCCGGACGTATTGCACCCTCGGCCAAGCCATTGGCATCCAAGCCACTGGCTGCTGATTGGCCAGACAGAACATGCGCTGTTGAGCTGGGAGATGGCTCGTGTGTGGGGCGGCGTGGGAATCGCACCGATTGTGTGCCCCCACGATGAGGCCGACCATCCCTTGGCTGAGGTTCGGCGTGAGTTGTTGCTGGCGATCAAAAAACATGACGCGGGATGGGCCGGCTATTTGGATCATCCCGCAATGGATGGCGATCGGGGCCGCCCCTACAACTTTATGAAGATGCCACCCGCTGTGGTGCAGCCCATGTGGAGCGATTCCATCACCGTGTGTCGCAAGTTGGGGCCACTAGCGGGGTGGGCCGTGGCTAGTCACTTCTCAGAGTTACAATCGAAGCTCGATCATGATTATCACTTGTGGAAGCCTTGGCTCGCCAAGGTGGATGCCGATCGGGCCGAGTGGCTCGAACAGTGGTTGGCCACTTCACCGCATCACACGAAGAGCGTCGCAGCCGATTGCCTTGCATGGCTCAAGGCATTTGATTGGATGAGCTTGTGGCTCTGTTGTTACAGCCCCGTGGAAGGGGATCCGACTGAGCCGAAGGCTGAGCCGAAAACCGAGCCGATGCGTCTTGATACGTTGCCAAATCAACAGGGAAGCATACGGTTTCAGTTGCACTCCGAAAAAAACGTGGTGCAAATAAGCCCTTGGCCATTTACGGTGGAAGAGTTGGAACTACGGGCGCCGGTGATGAAAGTGCCGGTGGGCAACTACGCATCGGCCCAGGAGTTGCTTGAGCAAGCCGTGGATGCCGAAGTCCTTTGGCGGCTCGTGCCGTAAGATCAGGCTAAACCTAGCCCCTGTCGAAAGCAATGATTTTGACGTTGCAGGATCTCCCTGGTAGAATGGATTGTCGTACCCCCACGGAGAATTTGACAATGCCCAGCCAACAAGACACGCAAGAGGTTATTACCTCTGCATTATCCTTAAGCACCGATGATCGATTGGCGGTGATGGATGCAATCCACGTCAGCTTGGCTGATTCGAGTGTCGATCATGGTCCCGCCGAAGTCGCGGAAGCGGTTCAGGCCGCTTGGCAAGACGAAATAGCCCGCCGCATAGGCGAGATTGATAGTGACAGCGTGAAAACCGTTCCTGCCCAAGAAGCGGAAAGGATGATTAAGGGCGATGCCAAACCTGCCGTTTGAATATCTTCCCGAAGCTATCCTCGAAGCCCACGAGGCGTTTCACTGGTACGCGAGAAAGAGTCCGAGAGTCGCCGAGCATTTTTGGGAGGAGTTGGTTCGGGCCAGAGAGATGGTCGCCGGCAGCCCGTATGCCTGGACGCCCTATTACCACGGAACACGGATATTCCAGCTTCGCAAGTACCCTTATGGATTGGTTTACGTCCCTCGTCCGGAAAAGATCATCGGTGTTGCTGTTTGCCATATTTCTCGTCGCCCAGGATACTGGCGTTTGCGGGTGTAACCAGTTTGCAAATTGGTTTATGGAGACCGAAATATGAACCGTGAAGAATGGATTGAAAAAAGGATGCGAACCCGCCTTCTTGATGCGATTACAACACTTCCTGGAACGACACTCATCAGTGTAAATTACTGGTGTCTCAAAGGTGAGGCAAACGAATCCCGTATTTGCGACAAAAACTTTTACTTAGGCGGCGAAGTTGAACTTGTTTGTACGCACCCGGATTCGTCCGTTCGCATTACGTGGGACGAAAACGCCGGGTTTGGAGAACACTTCTCTGTTTGTGCGCGCGACGGTTCCATATTCACCCTAGGTGATCTTGAGGTATTCGATGCATCAGATTGTCCTGTTTGGCGACCTCACATTGGCCAGCAAATTAAATCTGTGCGATTGTTTGGTTTTGATAATTGCCCATTTGTCATCGTTGTCAGCTCGCTCGGAGGAGACATATCGATTGGTAGCGGCTATCAAACCCAATTTCGGGGTGGAGATGACGTATTTATCGAACCGTTCGATATGAATTCATCTGCAATGGAGTCGCTCTCAGGAATGTGGGATTCAGCGAAAGAGTAGCCAACCTTAGAAAATCCCGCTCTCTCCCGCGACTTGCCCTTCTGGCAAATCGACGAGTGCCAAAACCTTGTCGCCCGGTTTGGGGTCGAGCGGGTGGTCCGCGGAACCGATGCGTAGCTTGCCCTCTTCCGGAAAGGTGAACAACACGAGCGCCGACTCGCCGTATTTTTCGATAAAATCTTCGTAACGAAAGTCTTCGCTGAGCGTGGTTTTTTTGATTTGCGATCCCGACTCGATGCGACTGCGGAGGCTTTCGTAAGTGATTCCTTCGCCAAAGAGGACACGGCCTTTGAGGTGGTCAGGAATGCGGCGGTGGCGTTCGCTCGTGTTCTCAGGGGGGGCGAAATGGTAGACGTTTGCGCTACCGAAAAGTTCGCGGAACTCCATGGCGGCGATAGAGTTCACTTCGTCGTTGGGGGTCATGGCAAGCAATCGGCCAATGTCGCCCAGGTCGACCCCTTGGACAATGAACTCGCTGCCAATGCTGGCGAAGTGAACTGGCAAGCCATTCATTCGGGCCGCCGCGACGCTCTGCGGATTGGTATCGACAAGCATGGTGGGGATGCCCTCGCTTTGCAGCGCTTGGGCAATTTGGCGGACGAGTGGCGAGGCCCCCGCAAAGATCACTCCCTGGGGGTCTTCGTGTGCCAAACCTAGCCGACGGGCCAGCGGGCCGAGCGTTAGGCCATAGACGGACACCGTGCCGACGATGACGAGGAACGTCGTCATCACAAGCCGTTCTGCCTCAGGCTGGAGGTTGGCGTTGTGGGAAAGTTCCAGCGCGAAGAGCGAAGCGATGGCAGCGGCAACAATGCCGCGCGGGTGGATCCAAGCGAGCAAGAGCCGCTCGTTGTGGGAGAGTTCGCTTCCGATAGTTGCAATGAAGATCGCTGCGGGACGAATCACTAGAATCAACGTTGCAACGAACGCCAAACCGCCCCAGCCGATCTGTTCGACTTCAGGCCAGCCGATACGGATTCGCGAAGAGAGCACGATAAACAAAACGGCGATCAATAGAACGCGGAGATTTTCTTTGAACTCAATAAGATGCTTAACCGTCGTACGGTTTTGATTGGCGAGCAGCAAGCCGAGGACCGTAACCGTAATAAGCCCCGACTCTTCTTGCAGGTGATTCGATACCGCAAACAGGAGAACAACCGCGGCCAGCACGAAAGCATTTTGCAAGTAATCGGGGATTTGGTAGCGATGCAGAAGTTGCACGATGATCCAAGCAGAGATGCCACCGAGCGCGACGCCTGTCGTGACGGTCATGGCAAGGGTGAGAGCCGACTCTTTGGCAAACCCCGAGACGACACCATGAGCCACCACCTCAAACACCAGCGCCGCCAGGACGGCACCGATCGGATCGTTGACGATTCCTTCCCATTTAATAACGGAGCCAATCCTTCCGGAGGGACGCACCTGGCGCAGTAGGGGCATGATGACGGTGGGGCCGCTGACCGTGAGCAGGGCTCCGAGCAGCGTGGCGATCGGCCAAGAAAAGTCCATGAGCCAGTGGGCCGCTGCGGCAGTTGCAATCCATGTGACGAACAGGCCCATGGTGACGAGCCGAAAGACAACCGTGCCCGTCTCCTTGACATCTTTGAACCTCAGGTTGAGGCCCCCCTCGAAAAGGATCACACCGACCGCAAGCGACACCATGGGCAGCAGGACTTCGTTACCAATAAAACCTTCAGGCGGGCCGACAACCACGCCCAGGCAAAACCCAAACGCCAGCAAGAGCACGATCGCCGGCAATTGCAAACGCCAAGCAAGCCACTGGGCCGAAACGCCCAGAGCCAAGACGGTCGCCAGATAGAGAGGGGTGCTTTCGAGCATTTTTTGGAGTCGAGCGGGGGGGGGGACGGATACTGCCCTCAGTCTACTTTCCCGCGTGGTGGGGCACCAACTGGGGGGCGAAATCGGCGATATCGATACAATCGGTTCGCGTGAAGGCCAGCAGGGGGCTCACCGGGCAACTGCCTGGGCCCCGTAAGTTGCCCTGCTTTCCTGGGGTAATTAGACTGTAAGCGTGTATCTTCCCCTCCCCCCGGCTACCCTTTATTTACTCAGTCCCTGATTTTTCTATGCTCCGTTGTCATTTATTCGCGTTCGCTGCGATTCTCTTTGCCAGTTCGGCCTGGCAGCAGGTCCAAGCTCAACAGGCTGGGCGGGCCCCGCGGGTTTTTGCGCCGGGCGTGGAGACGACGATTCCCGTGAGTCTTGATCCGGCAGAGACGACCAGCCGCCATGAGATGGTTGAGATTCGCGCCCAGAAAAAACTCGATTGGCAGCCGGAGCTGCTCAATAAAAATCGGACTCTCTACAGCCAAGCGGCAGAGGCTCTCTTTACCCGCGACCTGTGGCAACTGGAGTTTTCCTTCAAACCGCTTCGGATGATTCGACTCGTGACCTCCAGCGGCGAGCAAAGACTCGTTTGGTACATGGTTTATCGAGTGAAAAACACGGGGACGGCACTCTCTCCCCAAAAATCCGAAGAGACGGGGGCCTTTACTTCCGTCGAAGTCAAATCAGGACCGATTCGGTTCTCGCCCCATGCAGTGCTTCAGGGGCAAGATGTGGCACCCAACGGCGGGAAAATCTATCGGGCGTATCTCGACAAGATCGTCCCCGGGGCGCTCGAGCCCATTCGGCAGCGGGAGACGCCGGGGCGTGAGTTGCTCTCCAGTGTTCAGATGCCGCTTGAGCCACTGGCCGAAGGGGCCGAGCGGTGGGGCGTGCTGATGTGGGAAGGGATCGACCCAGAGATGGACTTTTTCAGCGTGTTTATTCGGGGGCTGACGAATGCCTACCAGTGGACCGACCCTGCTGGGGCTTACGCCGCCGGCGATTCCCCTGGGAAAGGGCGTGAATTTGCCAAGAAAGTGCTCCAGCTCAATTTTTGGCGTCCGGGCGACCGATTCTTGCAGCATGAGAACGAGGTCCGCTACGGCGTGCCCGCCGGCAAAGGGAGCCTCTACGGCACGGAGGACGGGGTTGCCCATCAGTGGGTTTACCGGTAAACTGCGGGGCTTAGATCATTTCCCCCCGGGCGTTTCTCTAGCAGGGTGCCCTACCGGTGGCTTGGGATAGCTCGAGCCACAACCGTTTTGCTGTAACACTTTGAGGATGGCCTGCCATGGCACATAAAAAGGGACAAGGCTCCACACGTAACGGTCGCGATTCCAATGCCCAGCGGCGTGGCGTGAAGAAGTACGGTGGCGAGCACGTCATTGCTGGCAATATCTTGATCCGCCAACTTGGTAACAAGTGGCGTGCAGGTGCCAACGTCGGCCAGGGCAAAGACTATACTCTGTTCGCCCTGACTGAAGGCCACGTAATGTTCGACCAAAAGGGGCGTCGCATTAACGTGACGCCCGTTGAAGCCAACTAGAATCGTGGCGGACGGATTCGCTCGGTCTGTTTACGCCCAACGATAGGGATGTCCTTGGTGGCGTCCCTTTTTCGTGCGCTGTTGTTCAAGGGGAAGAAGGGGGATGCTTGAAGGCAAGGGCTACCGGGGTCGAGGACGACCCGGCTCGCACCGTCGTTAAACTAGCGCCTCAAAACTAGCAACTAAAACAACTCCCCTATGTTTGTCGATCGTGTTACTGTTGAAGTGGAAGCGGGCCGGGGGGGCGATGGATGCATGAGCTTTCGGCGGGAAAAGTACGTTCCGAAGGGAGGGCCGGACGGCGGCGACGGGGGCAATGGTGGTAGCATTCTCGTCATCGCCAAGGCGGGCGTTGATAGCTTGGCTGCGTTGATCCACCGCAAGCATTGGAAGGCAAAGGGGGGCACGCCGGGGCAAGGTTCGAAATGCCACGGAGCGTGTGCCGACGATCAGGTAATCTTCGTACCGCCTGGCACCGTGGTACGTGACGCGAAACATGACTTGGTGATGAAAGATCTTTCCGAAGCGGGTGACCAAGTTATCGTTGCCCAGGGGGGCAAAGGGGGCAAAGGAAACACGCGATTCAAGAGCGCCACGAACCAAGCCCCACGGCAGTTTACCCGTGGTGACCAGGGCGAGCGCCGCACGCTCATGTTCGAGCTCAAGGTGATTGCCGACGTTGGCCTCTTGGGCAAGCCAAACGCCGGTAAAAGCACGCTATTGAGCCGTGTCTCACGCGCTCGGCCAGAGATTGCCGACTACCCGTTTACAACCAAGAAGCCCAACATTGGCATCGTGCAGGTTGATTTTGACCGAGAGTTCGCGATGGCCGATATTCCGGGCCTCATCGAAGGGGCCAGCGAAGGGGTGGGCCTCGGCCATGAGTTCCTCCGCCACGTTGAGCGGACCCGAGTTTTGATTCACCTTGTGGAGCCCGACCCGCAAGATGCCACCGACCCGATCGGAAATTACCATGCGATTCGCCAAGAGGTGGTTCGTTACGGCGAGCGAGTGGGAGTGGATCTTATCTCACGCCCCGAAATCATTGCCGTGAGCAAGCAGGAACTCCCCGGCTCGGAAGAAATTGCCGAGCAATTGGCCGAAGCAACGGGGGCAAAGATTTATCGTTTCAGCAGTGTCACGGGAGAAGGTCTCAAAGAACTGCTCAGCGAAACCCACCGCCAGCTCGTCGAAAGCCGTGGCGAATCACCATCGCGATGGTGATTTCTTTGTGCCTTCGCGTCTTTGCGTGAGACTTCGGCAGTCGCCACTTGTTAGCGGCTAGCAAGTAGCGCGTCACGCTCAATCTCTATGGCCAGTCGCGTGGCGATGATTTCGAGGACTTCGATTTCCGTATCGTCGAACGCGCGAGCCTCGTCACCGAAGAGCCAGAGGACGCCGTGGATGGTACGGTCGCTAGAGACGGGCAAACCGACAGCAGAACTGGCC
>JAJRUA010000180.1 GCA_024278035.1 Planctomycetota bacterium
AACGGAGCGATGGCGTTGACCAATTGGACTTCGAGCAATTCAACCGTCGCGACTTCTGCCAACCGTAGTCGCCAACTGTTCACGTCGCGCAAATCGATCTGTTGCTGATCGACATCGTATTTTCCGGTTGGGAAAAGCGATTCCCCCGTTTGCTCATCTCCCGGAACAAGGGCCAATTGCGAAAGATCGGCTGCACGCGTGACGCCAGCGATGCTTTGCTGGGCCATCTCTTGTGTGGTTATCGTTCCATCGTTCTTGCCACGAGAACGAAGTGTTTCGTACGATTCGAGCAGGGGCCGTGCCCTATCGGAAACCGACTCGGCAAGAAGCCGCTCGCCCTCCATCAAGTGGGCGTAGAAGGCGGGCGGGCGGCGGACGGTCTGACAAGCGTTGTTGAGAATGAAATCCAATCGAGGGAGTGTCGCCACCAAGTGGTCGGCCAAAGCTTCAACGCTCGGCGTGTGCCGCAAATCAAGCCCATGAACCGATAGCCGGTCGGCCCATGCAGCATGGTCGGCCTCTTCCAGAAATCGCTTGGCTCCGTCCCGAGGGAAGCGGGTCGTGACGATCACATGGGCCCCGGCCCTCAGCAACTTCAGCACCGCTTGGTAGCCGATCTTCACCCGACCGCCGGTGACCAGAGCGTAGCGGCCCGTCAGGTCAGCCGTCTGGTGGCGTTTCGTCCAGTTGAGCTCCGCACAATCGGCGCACATCGAGTCATAAAACTGATGCAGCCGGTCGAACGCCCGTTTGCAAACGTAACAACTACGCGGATGGGCAAGCCGCGGTCCAAGGCGTTCTTCGGCCTCTTCACCTGCTGAAGGAGCAAGGTCCGGCTCAAATGGAGCGGGCGGCGACGCCTTTTTGATTTGCCGAACACTGGGCCCCTTCGCTGTACTCGCCAAGGCAAACGGCTTTTCCCCTTGAAATTGGGCTCGAATACCGGTCGAAGCCAGATGCTCAGCATCGGCGGATCGGTTCGTACTCGATTCCGATCGCCGCTGTTTACGAAACGCTCGCGCTAGCTTTCGCCGTGCGGCTCGGTCAGGGAACGCAATTTCTTGAACCGCTCGGGCCCACGCCTTACGCTCCTCTTCTGAAAGCGATGCCAGCAGGGCACGGTCCTCTCCAACCTGCTTTAGTACCTCCAGTGCTTGGAGAAGATCGCCTGTCGAGAGTGATTTTTCTTCAGAGTCTTCCACGATCAATTCGTCATCAACCGGTCAACAGCAGGCTGCATCGCATCCGCCCATAGGCGATAACCCTTTTTCTGTGGATGAAGAAAATCGGGCATGATTTTCTCCGGAAGAAATCCGTTTTCATCAAGAAAGACTTCCGCAACATCGAGATAGGTTACTTGATCGTTGTCACCAAGCGGCGAAATCAACTGATTGATTTTGTTGTTAATCTGGCGAAGCTCTCCCTTAGGCGATTCGTCGCGGGGAAAAATGGCTAGCAACAAGACTTGGCTCTCGGGTGACAATTCAAGCAGTCGATCGACGATGGCCTCAACACCGGCTGCCGTCTCCTCGGGCTTATCTTGTCGGTGTCCCGTGTTGTTCGTGCCGATCATTACGACGAAAAGTTTGGGCGAAAGGCCAGCGATCTCGTTGTTCTCTTCTCCCGCATCGCCCTGGCCAAGCCTCCAGAGAACATGCTCCGTCCGGTCACCACTATAACCAATGTTGAAAGCGCCGAGCGGAGCGTACCGTTCTGCCCACAATTTTTTACCGGCTCGTTCCCAGCTATGCGTGATTGAATCCCCGACAAAAATGATGTCGATTGCTTTGCCCCCTTCCAGGGCGGCAGCTTTCTCAGCGAGCTTGTTAGCATGGCGGACTTGCCACCAATCGTCACTCCGAGGGACAGGCGTTGTAGCAAGAAGGGGCTCGACTTTATCTTTCACCGGCGGTTCCATCATGGCCGATCCCTGTGCAAACAATGATGCACCAACCGAAAAAAACAAAAGAACAAAAGCGAGATGGAGTCGGGAAATCATAGAAACACCTGGGCCTGTTTACCATTACCACGCCACAATACGTCAACGAACATTCTAGCAAGAGGGGTCGAAAAGAACCAACCCGTTGTCGCTAGCCCCATTATCGCTAGAGGAGCCCCTGACCGGCGGTTGCTAAGCAGGCATCGTGGTGTTGGCGGACGAACGCTTCGAGATCGCCCCGCTCAAGGTCGGTTGTGCTGACGAAACGCAAGCGAATCGTGTCGCGGTCGTCTCGTCGTTGGTCAAGTTCGGGGGTTTTTCCAAGACCGGCAAATTGGCCCAATTGCCAAGCGCCCTTCGGACCATTGAGGGCCAACTCCAAGTTCTCCGCCCGTTTGGTGACGATCGTCGCCCAAGGGGCCGACTCGCCCGGTATCATTCGATGGACCAGCACTTTGTTGTTCCACAGATAAGACCCGTCGGGTGAGACTTCGGCCACTAGTTCGAGCAACTCTTCAAGTGTCTCGGTTTTCCAGGCGACCTTCTTCCCCGGAGTAAAGCCTTTGCGTGCCAGATGCCACTTTTGGCCAAGTGCTTTCCACGGCAAAAGGTCTTCCGGCTTCTTTTGCACCCGGTCCACAAACTGATTGAAACCGGCAACCGCTTTTTCAAGCATGTCCCAAAAAGCGGGCGTATCGATTTCCTTCCAGCTATGAACGGCAACCTGCACCTCTTGCCACGGCCCGCGTAAGTTCTTGCATTGAACGCGTTGGCGAGAGCCGTAGGCATGGATGTCGTCCAAGTCATTGAGCGGTTTTAAGTCGAGTGCCACCGTCAGCTCATCACGCTGGAAGGTTTTTTTTGCGGTACGGAACTTGAGCTTTACAAGCCATTGCTCACCGGTCAGGGCGTGGAAAAACCAGCCGTCGGATTTCTTTTGGCCAGTGACCTCAACCACGGTCCGATGGTTCCAGTTGGTCGGTGCAAATTCGCCCAGTTCCTGGAGACGGCGTTCCACCTCATCGACAATACGGCCCTCCCATTTCACGGACTCACCGTTACGAGCGACGCGCCCCTTGGTATGCCATTGTCGTCCATCCGACTCCCAGGGCATTTGGGCCTCGTCGCCAACGTGGTCAAGGTCCAGGTCGCCTTCGCGCTGTGCCTCTTCGCCCGCCGGATTATAAACTTTACGTTTCTTATAGGGTCCCTCGGCAAGAACCGAAGCCAAAGCCGCTGCTGTGTGAGAATGGCCGGAAGTGCCCTTTTCTCCGTTCCCCTTGGCTACCACTTCTTCTGGCGTCCCCTGCACAACCACTTCGCCCCCTCCTTTACCTGCTTCAGGACCGATATCAATCACCCAGTCGGCCTGTTTAATCACGTCCAGGTTGTGCTCGATCACGATGACCGTATTGCCCAGATCAACCAAGCGATGGAGGACCGCTAGGAGTTTGGTAAGATCGTCAAAATGGAGGCCGGTCGTCGGCTCATCGAGCAAGTAAAGCGTTCGGCCCGTATCGGGGCGTGCCAGCTCTGCTGCGAGCTTAACGCGCTGTGCTTCGCCGCCAGAAAGGGTCGGTGCGCTTTGTCCGAGCGTAAGATAGTCGAGCCCCACGTCGCACAAAGTTTGCAAGACGCGGCGTATTTTCGGAATGTTGTTGAACAGTTCGAGCGCTTCGCCACAGGACATTCGGAGCACCTCGGCGATGCTCTTTTCGCGGTACCCCACAGCAAGCGTATCGGGGTTGTACCGAGCACCGAGGCACGTTTCACACTCGATCCAAACGTCCGGAAGGAAATGCATTTCGATGCACTGTTGGCCCGCCCCTTCGCACGCATCGCAGCGACCGCCCGCAACATTAAAACTAAACCGGCGGGCAGTGTAGCCCCGCAGTTTTGCCTCAGGCAACTGCGCAAAGAGCTGGCGGATTAGGTCGAATGCCCCGGTGTAGGTCGCCGGGTTCGATGTGGGAGAGTTGCCCAAGGCCGACTGATCGACGCGGATCACCTTGTTGATATGTGAGAGCCCTTCGATACGATCGTGGGCCCCCGCCACGGCGCTCGAACGGTGCAACGTTCGGGCAAGTTGGTTGTAAAGAATTTCGTTCACCAACGAGCTTTTTCCGCTGCCCGACACACCCGTCACGGCGGTAAGCACTCCGAGCGGGAAATCAACCGTGATATTTTTGAGATTGTTCTGACGAGCCCCAACAACACGAAGCGAAGGGAATGCAGATTTTGGATTTTGGATTGCAGAATGTCCCTTGGGAGATTTCCCCTTGGCTAATTC
>JAJRUA010000181.1 GCA_024278035.1 Planctomycetota bacterium
CGGGAAAACCGTCAGGATTAGCGTCTATTTGCGTTCATTAGCGGTTCGCTTCTTTTTGCCCCGTGAACGGTTACAATTTCTTTGCGGCTTAGGTTAGGCTAGTCCTCGCGGTCCTCTTCTCTAGCTATAGGATTGTTGGCTATGGCATCGGCGTCCGACCCTCCGCAACCTCGGGCTACTTCCAGCCCTGGGATCCCTCGTGAAGTCGATTTGCTTCGAAAGGTGGACCGGTACTGCGACGAGTTTGAGGCAGCGTGGCTTGGCGGAGAGGCGCCGGAGTGCGAGGCGTATGTGGTGGATGCGACGGGGGAGGTTCTTGCGGCTGCCTTGGCGGAATTGATCTTGATCGAATGGCAGTATCGAGGCGGAGCCGACGATCCGAGTGCCGTGCGGAAGGTGCTAGCCAAACGTCAATCGCTGTGTCGTGCTTGTGAAGAAGCGGGCATAAAAATCGAGAAATTGCTGGCCGGGGCCGCCACGGAGAGTGCCCGACAGCGCTCGTCGATTGAAAAAACCACGGCTTACACCCCTTACGCAGCGGGGAAAGGTTCGGCCGGTTTGCACCTGCGCTGCCCGCATTGTCAAAACGGAGTGGAACTGCTGGCAGACGCACCACTCGATCAAATCACTTGCCAATCTTGCGGCAGTCAATTCGGTTTGGTGGGAGAAGATCGGCCCGTCAACAAAACGTGCAACACGTCGCCTCGTCGAATCGGTCGGTTCATTCTGGAAGAGCGTTTGGGGGGGGGGGGCTTCGGCACGGTGTGGAAGGCTCGTGATCCTGAATTGGATCGCCATGTTGCGCTGAAGATTCCTCGTAGCAGTCGGTTGCTCTCGCACGAGATGGAGTTATTTTTGCGTGAAGCGCGATCTGCGGCTCAGCTCAACCACCCCCATATTGTGCCTGTGCATGAAATTGGGCGTGATGGCGACAGCGAGCCATCGATTTTTATTGTTAGCGAGTTAATCCACGGCGAGCCCCTTTCGGACAGACTCAAGCGAGAGCGGCTTCCGGATCGAGAGGCGGTCCGACTGCTCGCGACCGTTGCCGATGCGTTACACTACGCCCATGGGCAAGGGGTGATCCACCGTGACCTCAAGCCATCGAACGTGATGCTCGATGAGGGGGACAAGCCGCATGTCATGGACTTTGGCCTCGCCAAGCGAGAGACGGGCGAAATAACCATGACGATCGAAGGACAAGTCCTCGGAACGCCCGCCTACATGTCGCCCGAACAAGCCGGAGGGCAAGTGAAATGGACCGATCGTCGGACCGATGTTTATTCGCTTGGCGTGATGTTGTTTCAGATGCTCACGGGCGAACTGCCCTTCCGAGGATCGGCCCAAAGTCAAATCCAACAACGGCAGACAGACGACGCCCCCAGCCCCAGGCGAATCGAGCCGCGTGTGCCGATCGACTTGGCAACGATTTGCTTAAAATGCCTCGAACGAGACCCGAATCGCCGTTACGCCACGGCTGGTGAGTTTGCCGAGGACTTACGTCGCTGGCAGCGGGGCGAACCGGTCGCGGCGCGTCCTCTTTCATCCGCCGGTCGATCGGTTCGATGGGCTCAGCGCTATCCGGCTTTGTCGTCGGCGCTGGTTCTTGGGGCGGTGCTTGCCGTGGCTGGACCTACAGCAGCGGTTCTGATTCAAGGGCAACGCACCGAGATAGCCGACCGACTTGCAGAGACAAATGAGTTACTCCGTCGTAGTGAACAAGAGATCGACCATTTAGAGCAGGAGAAAGACAAGCTTCGCAACAACAATCTTTCAGGCCAATCACCGCGCGTTGGCGATCGTCTGCCTGAGTGGCGCCGCCGGTTGATTACCCAATTCCTGGATCGACGAGACGAGGAGATTCAGTCAGCGTTGGCCGATGTGGGGGCCGAGGGGCTCGTTGCTGCGGAAGCACGGCTCGGACTGGGCTACCTGTACGCGGCTGCCGGACGCACAAACGAAGCCATAGGTAAACTAACGGAGGCCGAAGAGATTCTTTGTAAGCTCGAAGAGAACCCCCAATCCAAAAAGCGTTATGCCGAGTGTTGTGACCAGCTCAGTCGTTTGGTTAGCGAAGCGGGGCGACCGGAAAAAAGCTTGCCCTATTCCGAGAAGGCCCTTGCTCTGCGCCGAGAGTTCGTGGCGAAAGACTCTTCCCAAGCCGAAGCACTGGTGAGCTTGCTTGCAACGCTGACCGAACGCCAGCACACGGGCGACGCGGCCGAACGCCCCGCCGGTTCCCTGGCCGTCTTACCACAAGAGTTAGCTCTAACGAATCAAGTGATCGATTCTCTAAGCACCAGGCCAAGCAGCCTGTACGAACAAACCCGGTTGCTCCTGCGAACGGCTCCTTAGGGGCTCGCCTGATAAGGCATCTGTTGTAAAAACCTCCGGTAGCTGATGCCACCGGCTCACCTTCAGGGGATGTAGGAACTGGTGGTTTGCTTCTTTGGGTACCATCGCCCGTTCGCTCCCCCTTACAATCCGAACAATTGATCCTCGATGAGCCTATGTGGTTCACCGCTAAAGGGAGTTGGGCCGCCAGCTAGCGACCTACCTTTACTCTGTTCCAACGGTGACACCAATTATGGATTGGTGACGAATCGATTCCGTTTCTCCCCGAGGCTAATGTCGTGAGTACCTTACTGAGTCCCCCTGTAAGCAGTGGCATTGAAAATCCTGCTGTCCAAAAAGAGCTCACTCGTTTCTTAGAAGGCCTTCAGAAACGAAATCCCCATGAAGCAGAGTTCTTACAAGCGGTGGAAGAAGTCGCTTCGTCAGTCATGCCTTGGTACTTGGACCATGAAGCGTATCGCAAATCGCAAATTTTAGAGCGGCTGACCGAGCCCGACCGGATTATCATCTTCCGCGTCTCTTGGGAGACCGACTCCGGCGAGATTCGTGCCAACCGTGCTTGGCGCGTTCAGTTCAATCACTCGCTCGGCCCCTACAAGGGAGGCCTTCGCTTCCATCCAACAGTGACGCAAAGCGTGCTCAAGTTCCTCGGGTTTGAGCAGATTTTCAAGAACAGCCTCACCGGCTTGCCGATGGGGGGGGCCAAGGGAGGGTCCAACTTCAACCCGAAGGGAAAGAGTTCGCGCGAAGTCATGCGATTCTGCCAAAGCCTGATGACGGAGTTGCATCGTCATATTGGTGAGGACGTGGACGTGCCGGCAGGCGACATCGGCGTTGGCGCTCGGGAGATTAGCTATCTTTTCGGCCAGTACATGCGTTTGGAAAATCGTTGGAGCGGCGTGCTCACGGGCAAGGGAAGCTCCTACGGAGGCAGTGCCGGCCGGACCGAAGCGACCGGCTATGGTTGCGTCTACTTCTGTGAGCACATGTTCCATCACGCAGGCGATTCGCTTGCAGGAAAGCGAGTTGCCCTGAGTGGCAGCGGCAATGTGGCCATCTACGCTGCTGAGAAACTGATCGAGAAGGGGGCGAAGGTAGTCACCCTAAGCGATTCTAGTGGAACCGTTTACATTAAAAATGGTTTGACGCGGGAACAATTGGACGAGGTACAAGACCTCAAAGAAAATCGCCGCGGACGCCTCTCCGAATTTGCTGAAGGAAAGCAGGGGGTCGAGTACCAAGAGGGCGTCAACCCGTGGAGCGTTGATTGTGATATCGCCATGCCTTGTGCAACCCAAAACGAACTCGGGCTGGAAGATGCCAAGCTGCTCGTTAGCAATGGCTTGCAAGCTGTTTGTGAGGGAGCCAACATGCCCACCACGGTCGAGGCGGTGAATTACTTCCGCAGTAACGGGATTCTGCACGCCCCCGGCAAGGCATCCAACGCAGGAGGCGTCGCCGTCAGTGGTCTTGAACAAAGCCAAAACGCGATGCGGATCAGTTGGTCACGTGAAGAGGTCGATGGCCGTCTACAAACGATCATGAGCGACATCCACAGCCGTTGTATCGAGTACGGCACCCGAGATGGAAAGCTGAATTATGTCGACGGAGCCAACCTCGCCGGCTTCGTGAAAGTCGCCGATGCGATGCTCTCTTACGGCGTCGTATAGTGGGAATACAGTGTAGGAAGCCGCGGTCCGGCCTTTGGGAAACCGCGGCTTCCGCCTACGGCTAGGGGAGAACGGCACTGTCTTTTCCTACGGAAAAAACGACTTTGCAATCGCCCTGCCTTCGGCCGTTAGGAGTATAGTCCAAGCCGGCGTAAATCGTTACAATGCTCATTGATCCGTAGCCCCCCTCTCTGGAGTGGGTAACAAGTTCAATACAAAAACGAGTTCTACCCCGAACGATCTTTTCACCCCTACCTGCATTCGATTTTGCAGCTCTTCAAGGGCCGGCGAGGCCGAGGCGGCCCGGATCACAATCGAATAAAAACGGTGCAGCTTCTAACTAGCGCCTAGCAACTTCCGACTAGCAACTCCCCCCCGCATGTTTCCTACGACTATCTCCGAGATCGCTGGTCAATCCGTTCCCGCACTCGCCCAAGAATACGGCACGCCGCTCTATGTTTACGATGCGGCAAAGATCGTTGAGCGTATCCGTGATCTTGCCCCTTTCGATGTCGTCCGTTACGCCCAGAAAGCAAGCTCAAACCTAGCGATTCTTGATCTCGTACGTCGTCAAAGCGTTTTGGTCGATGCCGTGAGTGCAGGCGAAATTGTGCGAGCCCTGGCTGCCGGTTACAAGCCGGGGCAAACGGGTGGCCAGCCCGAAAAAGCAAACGCTGCAAAACATCCTGACATTGTTTACACGGCCGACCTTTTCGACCACGCGGCGCTGGAACTCGTCATCGAGCACGACTTGCCTGTCAATTGCGGTTCGCCCGACATGATTGACCAGTACGGCGAGCGCTGCCAAAAGTTGGGTCGAGAGCGGGGGATTACGCTTCGCATCAATCCCGGCTTCGGCCACGGGCATAGCCAAAAAACCAACACCGGAGGCGAAGGCTCGAAGCATGGTATTTGGCATACGCAGGTCGCCGAATGCCGTGATCGGGCGGCTCGCTACGGCCTCTCGATCAGCGGCCTTCACATGCACATCGGTTCCGGAACCGACATGAAGCACCTGAGCGAAGTCTGTGGTGCCATGGAGCAAATCGCTAGGGAAGTCGGACCCGAGGTCCACTCGATCTCTGCCGGAGGTGGTTTGCCAACCCCCTATCGGGGCGATGAAGAGCCCGTTGATATCGGGGCCTACTACGAACTTTGGGACGGTGTACGCACGCGGCTTGCCGAAGCGTGGGGCCATCCGGTCGGGCTCGAAATCGAGCCGGGCCGCTATCTTGCCGCCGAGTCGGGAAGCCTCATCACAGAAATTCGCGCTATCAAACAAATGGGCAATAATCGATACTACCTCGTCGATGCCGGTTTTAATAACCTAGCACGCCCCGCAATGTACGGAGCCTACCATCCGATGGCCATCTGCACGGCAGAAGACAATTCGGCGAGCGGCAAGCGTCAGCTTCCCGATGCGGAGTTGCAAGAAATAATCGTCGGCGGGCCCCTCTGTGAGTCGGGCGATATCTTCACGCAGGAAGAGGGGGGCTTCGTCTCCAAGCGTGAACTTCCCGAAGCCCAGGTCGGCGATTTGCTGGTTATCGGTTGCGCCGGTGCCTATGGCTACACGATGGGGAGCAACTACAACAGCAAGCCACTGGTTGCTGAAGTGCTGATCGAAGAGGGCCAGACACACCTCATTCGCAAGGCCCAATCGCTCGAAGAACTTTTTCAGCACGAAAGCATACCCGGTTCTCACGCAGCACCCAGCTAGCGACTCTCAACTCTCTCGGGCTCACCCTACGTTCAGTCGTGGCGTGTAGCGACGCACCAAATCGGCCCACAGGGGCCCTCGGTACGCATCGCTGGGTAGTTCCTCGACCGTAAGAATCGACACCTGCGCCACCAGACGATCCATCGTACGCGAACTCTTGTGCGACGCCAGTCGACGCCCCAGGTCGGTCGTTTCGCCCACATAAACGGCCCGTTTATCGGCTCCGCGCAAAAGATAAATCCCCGTCACACCGTCGAGCCGATCGACTCGCATTCGTCCCCACGCTTGGAAACGACTAAAGTCGCGCGTTGCCAGCACGTAGTCGTACTTTTTGGCCTCCGCTGCTAGCCCGTGCTGTCCCTTCCGCTGCCGCAGGGCCGCCCAACGAGCGACCGCTGCCGAAATCTCGCCATGCTTTTTACCCAAGTGCTTACTGGCCGTGCGGTCAAAGAAAAAACCTTTGCTCGGCGAACTAAACAACTCATCGAGTGACGTGCCCGGGAACTTCCGCTGCGACTCGGCCCAGGCAATCTCTGCCGCGTGGGCACACTGGTCAAGGTCGTCTGCCGAGACGGTCGATTTTTGCAACGCAATCTTCGGCATTTTCCCCGACTTGCGAAGCCGAAGCAGCTCATGATTCCAATCGCTCGGTCTGCCTATCAGTCCCGCCTTGGCACAAGTCGCATGAAACGCCTCTTGTAGCCGAGGATCGCAAAGAAGCCAATCGACCGAATGCCCCTCGTGAGTCGAAAGAAAGGCATCCACGATCGCCTGGCGAGTAAGGTCCCGCAGCGAAGCAGGCGAGCCCTCGGCGTCCCTCCTTCGGCGGATATTCGACGCCGGAGATTCCTGGAGAGTCTCTGGCGCCCTGTCCAGAAAAAGCCGGCGCTGCCGAGGATCGTCCGCGACCCTTGCATCCGAAGTAGAAAGAGTGGCCGCCGTGGTCGGGGACGACACGGCTCGCACGGCATTTTCCTCAGGTTCCGTCTTTCTTCTTTCCTCTTCTTCCTTCACCATTGGATGCCCCTTGAGTCGGCGTCCTTTGGCGGTCGTCGGCGCACTTCGCACTGAATCAGCAGGCCCATTGAGCGTGTCGCCCCGATCGATCCCCGCAAGACGTTCGTTCCCGTACTTCACGTAGTCTTGCGAAAGCTCAAAGCCCAGCCAACGGCGGCCCA
>JAJRUA010000182.1 GCA_024278035.1 Planctomycetota bacterium
ATGTTCGCCACCTGATCGCCATGGCTCATCCAAACTTGGGTTTGGGAGCTTACGCCCGAAAAGAGTGCATCGTCGGCCGAAACCGAAATCTCGGCTCGGCCAAACTCGCTCGACGCCGCGCTTTCTATTTTTCCTCCGAGCGAAGTGCAAACCAACTGCATTCCGTAGCAGATTCCCAGCACGGGAATCCCCAACTCAAAGAGCCCCGGATCACATTTCGGAGCCCCCTCGGCATAAACGCTCGCAGGCCCGCCCGAGAGAATCAGCCCCTTCGGCGCCAACTCGCGCACGCGCTCAGCCGTGATATTGTGGCGGACGATTTCGCAATAGACGTTCTGCTCGCGCACGCGCCGCGCAATCAGCTGGGCATACTGCGAGCCAAAATCAAGAACCAACACCCGCTCGGCGGCGGTACGTCGCGTGGCAACTGGCGGCGAAGCCGTCATAGTCATCGGCACCCTTCTACGAGTGCTTTGTCCTTATCAAATCATTTGGATCGACAAAGCACTAAATGGGAAACTCAGGATTATAGAAGGCCTTGGGGGTTGGGGGCTAGGGGTTGGCCACTGATTGCAGGGTTTTTCAGCCTCCAGCATGTCGTATTTCCGCCACGCGCGTTGCCGTTCTGCCACATGAACGATTATAGTGATTACTAGGCCTTCAAGACGCAAACCCCTTTACCAAGGACATTTACGACGTGCAGATCTTGCTCACCAACGACGATGGCATCCACGCACCCGGGCTGGCAGCCATGGAACGCCAATTGCGACATATCGGAGACGTGACCGTCGTCGCCCCGCTCACCGAGCAAAGTGGCGTCGGACACTCGATCACCTTCCTCACCCCGCTCATGGCTCGCAAAGTCTACAGCGACTCAGGCGACCAACGTGGCTGGGCCGTCGAAGGCAGCCCGGCCGACTGCGTGAAGCTTGCCATCAGCGAACTTTGCCCCAAGCGGCCCGAGCTGGTGATCAGCGGAATCAACAGCGGACTCAACGCCGGCATCAACGTGCTTTACTCAGGCACCGTGGCGGCAGCAATCGAAGGAGCGTTTTTTGGAATCACCAGCATTGCCGTCTCCCTAGAATTCGACGAACAAGCCCGTTTCGACTCCGCCGCCGAACAATCCTTAGCCATTATCCAACAAATCCTGTCGCAAAAAAGCAACGAACCCCAGCTCTACAACCTCAACCTACCTCGCTCGGCGATGGAAAACCCGGCCGAGGTGCATGTCGTCCCCGTGGCAACGACCCCCTGGGGCGAAGATTTTGAAAAACGTCGCGACCCACGCGGCAGACCCTACTACTGGGCCACAGGCATGCAGCCCGACCCGCCCAGCGATACCGAAACCGACCTTTCCGGCATCCGCGCCGGCCACATCACCCTTACCCCCCTTCAATTCGACATGACCCATCGCAGCTCGCTCGACCAAATGGGCTCCTGGCAATTTGGCACAGAAACTGCAACGACATAGAAACGACTCCCCCACTCAACGGATGAGAACCATGACCAACCAAAAACTACTCTCACTCGCCCCCTTGCTACTTCTAGCCGCAACCGTCGGCTGCGATGTACCTGAGCTCGAAGACCTCGACGCCCCTTCGGCGTTGCCTGCTCCACGAGCTGCCGCCGAAAAAGTAGAAACCGACAAAAAAGAAAAAGGCTGGGAACACACCGAAATGGTCGACACCGAACCGGCCGTCACCTCCGAGCCTCGCGAAGTCACGGCCAACGACCCAACCAAAGGCAAAAAATCACGCCAAGCAGGCGGTTACCTCGGTGCTGTCGGACACGCTCGATTCCACGCCGAACACAAAATGATCTTCATTAGCATCGAACACGCCCTGAACCTCTACTGGGCAACCGAGGGAAACTACCCCAAAACGCATGATGAGTTTATGACCAAGATCATCAAATTCAATCAAATCCAGCTCCCGGAACTCGACCCAGGCGTGGAGTACATCTACGACCCAGAAGATCACAAACTCAAAATCCATCGGCCCGAAGCAGCGTCTCAAGAAGATACAAAGCCCCAAGAAAAATAACTCCGGCGATCTCTCAGGTCGCAGCTACCGTTCCTTCCCCACCTCACTCACCTCGAACCTCCCACCACCCACCCCTCTTCTCAAACCTCTCTTCTCTACCATGAAAAACCTATCTAAAATTCCGGCTTACGTCTGGCGACTGCTGTTCGCAGCAGCGCTCGTAGCAGTCGTCTTGATGACCGAGGCTCGCGCTGCCGAGTCCGGTTCCTCCGTGCAAGTCACTGCTGCAAAAATCGTGACTCCAAACGTCGATAGCTGGATCTTCGCCCGTAGCCGCTACAGCCACGATCCCGAAACCGGGGCTCGCGTTGCTCAGTACGAGCGAGTCGCTCCCGTCGAACCGCTGGCCGACCAACGCAACGTGACGAGCGTCTACAGTCGGTCGCGTACCATTCTACGCGGAGCCGATGGCTCGACCGACACCTACTACCGTGTGACCAACTCAGGCAACGGTCGAGGCGGGCTCGATGCCGAATGGGAACGCTTCCACGATGCCTGGCGCGGTTCGCGCGTCGCCGGCGGCACATTCCAAGGGGGCTCTCCCTTCGGTTTTGGCTACGGAGCCGGAGCAGGCTTTCCAGGATTCGCACCGGGCTTCGGCGGCGGTTACCCGGGCTTCGGCCCAGGAGGTCCCGGCTTTGGCGGAGGCTACGGCCAGGCGAGACCCGGTCGCAACGGCTTCGGCCCAGGCTTCGGTCGTCCCGACGCAGGCACACTCGACCCCGACGCAGCCGACGGCTACCGTGACCCTCGCCCACGAACTCCTGACCGTAGATTTTTCAATCAAAATTTGAATTTCGAAAACGATCACCCCCACAACCCTCCAGGCAACGGAGGAGCTTGAGCGTGCGATGACTGATAGCCGATCAAACACGTCCCCGGAGGCAATCAATTCTCGTCCACCTGGCCAACCGGGTCGATCGCCTTTCCCTTGATTTTCACCGCATAGGCCTCGGCCAACCACTGTTCGCCCCGCTTCACCCAGTTGATCTCGACCTCGTCGAAGAAAAATACGCGCATCCCGCTGCGACGATGAACCCCGTCGACTTTACCGCGAAATCGCGAAGTCGCCGTCATCGGCTCCGTGTCGGCATCGACCTCAACTCGAACCGAGGTGGCGCCGGTGTCTTTGATTTCCGCCTGCGGCATCAGTTTCTCGACATCGTTGCGCATCTTTGCCGCCCCAGAATCGATTCGCGCCAAGACCGCCGACATATCTCCCGCTTCGACATCCCGCATCAACTGTTGCAGCGCCGCCTCGACTTGCTCTCGCTCGGTAACCACAACCCGCTCGACAACCACCAATAGCAAGGTCAACACCACGACGCCAATCAGCGCAAACAACGACGGCAAATTGCGCCGCGCAAGAAAAGCCAATCCACAAACGGTCGCCAACACGGTCCCCACAGCATAAATCGGCAACGGGTTTTCTAATAAAGTAGCCACAGAGCACACCGAGTTCACAGAGAGATTCGTTTGATACCGTTAACGAGCGTTTTCTCACCAAAGTTAAGTAACAAGGCCCTTCGAAGTCCAGTTGCCTTGAGATAAGACAAGGTTTGAGCCATAGCAACTTCAGATAGCGTTTTAACCGACTTTAATTCAACGACAACTTGCCCATCAACGAGCAAATCGACCCGTTGTCCTTGAAGCACGATATCTTTATAGCGTACAGAGACCTCAACTTGCCTCTCCGCCTTCATCCCACGAATCTCTAGTTCATAGCAAAGAGCCTGCTCATAAATTGATTCCAACAGTCCAGGCCCAAGATGACGGTGTACCTCAATAGCCGCACCAATAATCTGTTCGGTCAAAGAATCGCTCATCACACTCTCTGTGAACTCTGTGATCTCTGTGGCTTATTTCTGTTTTGCAGCAAAATATTGAAGACGCCTCAATTAGGCATTGACGAGAAATAGTCGTCTGACACATTCTCCCATCAGCTCCCAACCGAGTCCATCGATTGATCCTCGTTCGACCTTAAAGATAACCGTTCGCGAGCCAACAGCCCCAGAGACACCACCAAGATACTTCCGACCGTCAGCGATAACGGCACCAATCGAATCTCGGTCATTTCAGGCCGCGAATACTCCGGCATACCGGTCGTGGTCTTGCGCCCTGTGGCGTCGACCGTGACCTCAACCGTCCCCTCGGCAACCGCCATCCGAGCCTGCCCCCGACGTTCG
>JAJRUA010000019.1 GCA_024278035.1 Planctomycetota bacterium
AGCCGCACGTTGGATTTATCGCCTTACGTCGGGTCTCGACCGTGTGTCGCTCTACGACGTGATCCAGGGACTCCGTTCCAGTCGGCATAATCTGATCGGACCGGCAGGCGAGTCTTCCGTCTTAGGCGACTTGCTGGCCAAGCGTGAGCAACTTGAGACAGAAATTGGCGAACTCGCCGTAGGTAATCGGCGTTGGGCCAAATTGGCGATTGAAGTCGATGAAGCCAACGCTCAAACAGAGCAACTCGAAACCGAACTCAAGCTGAAAGAGCAACATGCCCGGCGGGTCGAAATCGCTCTTGGGCTCAAGCCCCTGTGGACCGAACGTCTTCGTTTGATTGAGGAACGCCATCGGTACGACCATCTTGCCACGCTTCCCGAGAACGCCCTAGCCGCACTAGAGACGCTCAACACCAGGGCGGACGACCATCAGCGACAACGGTACATCCTACGCGGCCAGCGCCGCCAACTGCACGAAGAAGTTCAGGAGCTGGATGTCAATGAAGTCTTGGTCCGTTCTTGTTGTCGGCTTGATGCGCTAGGGGAGCAGCAAGAGTGGCTCGAAGCGTTGGAACGACAATCGGAGGACCTCACGGAAAAATCCGAACGGTACGAGTCGCGTCTCAAGAGCGAGTCTGCCCGATTGGCAAAACTTTGGCGTCACAAGCCGAAGCCCGAGGATGCCCCCGAACTGGACGACGAAACGCTCGAAACGCTCCGCCCCGCCGCCGAAGCGGTTCGTGACGCCGAACAGTACGTCGAAGAGGCGCGCCGGGAGCTGGACCGCAAACGGGGCGATGAGCGGAAGTACCTTTCTCAAATGGAGTCGGCCCTCACGTCGAGCGAAAAACTGGGCCTGCCGACGGATATCGAAGAGGCGGGCGACTTGGTAGCGTTGCTCCGCCGTCGTCAAAAAGCCGAACAACGGCTCGAACACGCCAAACGCCAGTCGCTCGAGCTAGAACAGTCGCACCGCGAACTCATTGACCGACAGGTCATGCCGATCGAGTGGTTCACGGTGCTCACCACAGCGTTTATTCTCAGTGCGATCATGGCCGTTTGGCCTTTCTTGCAAAGGGTGCCTGTGGGTGGGTGGTCCATCCTCGGGCTCTTTAGCTGCATCGGACTGGTCTTCGCCCGATTTATGATCGAGGACCATGCTGCCGATCAACTCGACGGTTGCCGGCAAGAGATCGAACTGGGCGACCGGCAAATTGCTGAAGCCCAACAAGAACGAGACGCTCTTGAAGCCGAGCTACCGATGCAAGAAGGTTCGGTCGTGCTTCGCTTGCAAAATGCGGAACGGCATCTTAGCGAACTTGAGAAAATGGTGCCGGTAGAAACCGAACGCCGCCGCGCTAACCAACAGGCAACCTCTGCTGAAGAGCATTATCGCTCAGCCAAGGAAGACCTTGCCACCGCTGAAAAAGAATGGAAATCGGCACTCCGGTCGGTCGGCCTGCCTGATGAGACAACGGCTACCGAGCTTGAGAGACTCGCCGTCCAGCATCGCAATCTGAACGAACTCCGATCGAAATACGAAAATTGCCTTGAGGAAGTCGAACGATGTGACCTGGAGTACGGACGCGTTACTAAGCGGATTGTCGCGTTGGCGGAAGAGGCCAATTTGGCGATTGAAGAGGCCGAGCCGCTCGAGCAGCTTGAGCACCTCCTCAGCGAACGTCGCTTGCAACAAAATCGTATCGATCATCGCAAGAAACTGTTCGATCGAGCCCGTGACTTGCGGGACAAGCAGCGTAAGCACGCCAAGGCGGCAGAGCGCGTCGACTCCGAGCGCGAGTCGCTCTTTCGGGCTGTGGGCGTTGATGGCGAGGAGGCTTACCGTCAACTGGCTGCCGATTGGGTTGATGCCGGACGACTCGACGAGAAACAAGAGCGACTCACTCGTGAAATCAGCGTAGCGATTGGCAAGGCAGGCACCGAAGAGGACTTTGCCGAGTTGCTCGCCCCAGACCAAATTGTCAAGCTCGACAGCCAATGGGAGACGCTCACCGCCGAGCACACGGCCATCGAAAAACAGTTGCGTGAATTGGTCGCTCGTCAAACGACGCTTGTAAAAGAGCAACAAGTGATGGAGGAAGAGACTTTGCTAGCCGATAAGCAGGTCGAACTCGATTTGATCGAAGGCCAACTTTCTGAGACGCAAGAACGCTGGCGTGAACGGGCCGCCGTCGGGGCGATGCTTGAACTCATCCGCAACGATTACGAAGAGCATCGCCAACCGGAAACGCTGCTCGAAGCCTCGAAGTATTTGGAACGGCTTACCCGTGGCCGTTACCCGCGTGTCTGGACCCCGCTCGCCGACGACGTGCTGTTTGTTGATAACCAAGAGGGGGAGTCCATCGCGGTAGAAAACCTGAGCCGCGGGGCTCGTGAACAGCTCTTCCTCAGTGTGCGGATGGCGCTCGTAGCAATGTACGCCCGGCGGGGCGTGCAGTTGCCGATGATTCTTGATGACGTGCTAGTCAACTTTGACGATGGGCGCTCACAAATTGCCGCGAAGGTGCTGACCGAGTTTGCCAAGGAGGGGCATCAACTTTTTGTCTTCACCTGCCACGAGCACGTCTGGGAAATGTTCAAGGAACTCCGAACCGATGTCCGCCGCCTGCCGGTTCGCTATGCTGAAGATATTGTTGAGGAATCGCCAATCATCGAAGACGTGGTGATGGAGCCAATTGCTATTGAACCAGTTGCCGAAGAGCCCGCGGTTGAAGAAATGGTCGAAGTCCCCGTCAAAAAGCCCCGAAAACGACGCCGCAAGCCGAAGCTTGAGCCCGTCCCCGTGCTTTCTTATGTCGAGGCGGATTACGAAGCGATTGAGCCCGTAACGATTACGAAAACGATTGTCGAAGAAGTGGCTGAGCCAGTTGCTTCGTATGGTGAGCCTCCTTTCATTGAAGCCGAGTACTCGACGCCGGTTGAGTTCTCGCCAGAGCGGCCTGCACACGAGGTTACCTATGGCGAACCCACTGCCACTCGTTACGATTGGCAAGAGGTGAAGACCGCCGACTCAGAAACGAGTGAAATCATTTATGAGGAATCCCCAGCAGGCCTCGAAGATTCCTGGATTACCGAAGCCGAGGAAGCGTGGAGTGAAGACGTTCCCGTAGAACGCTAGCGGAGCCACGGAGCGGGGTTGGCATACGCTATTTCCCGCATTATTCCCTGCCAGGATGGCAGGGCTATAGCCTCGCCATCCTGGCGGGGAAGGAAAATCCTACGCTCCGTTTTGGTAACCGCCCGGGCCACGTCGTAGCGCTGAACGGTACTTGTTCCGTACGTCGAGATAGCTGGTGACGACATACAGATTGCCCGCCAGGGAACCTGCCAGCAAGAGTAAGAACAACAGGTTGTTCCCCGAATTGCCAAACGAAGCGTTTTGCGGGCCCGCGTTGTTCGCTTGCGGAGCGTACGTGCCATGATTTTGTGGAGGGGGCGTCGCCGCTCCGTCGCCCCAAGATTGAACCTCGGGAGAAGCCGCCTGTTGGTTTTGTGGCGGCGTAGCGAAGCCAGACGTTCGTGTCAGGGGTGGTTGAGTAGGGGGCGTGTCCCAACTGCTTGGGGTATTGAAAGCAGGAGCCGCTGGGCGGTCATCCGTTGCTTGCGATCCCCAGTTATTGTAACCACCACGTCGTGGCTCCTCTCGGCGACGGCTGAACTCATCAATCGGTCCGAGGCGAGACGGGCCCCGATCGTAAAACGAATCGTTTTGTGAGCTTCGCGACTCTTGCCCCGTACGGGCCACTGGCGTTAGGCGGCGATCGTCGTAGGGGGCAGAGTAGGAGCGACGATTATCGTAGTCGCGGTTTTCATAGCCGCGATTATCGGCTGCTCCTGATCCGAACGTCGTGGCAATGCCACTATCGTTCGGAGAATGCCCTGGCTCCGAGCCCCCCCTACTGCGGGGAAATGCCGGACCTCGGTTGCCGTGGTTATCCAATCTTTGTGTATTAAAGCCCGTCCCCTCCGAGTGATTTTGCCCTGCGTGCCCCTGACCGGAACGGCCCCCCTGACCGGACTGGCCCTGACCAGAATGCCCCTGCCCTGCATGATCGTGGTCATCGTGGCCATTGGTTGGGGCGGTGAACGGCGAGTTCTGCGAGCGAGCCTCAGTCCGTGCTTCGTTGTAGCTATAGGGCCTGAAACCGGACGGGGTGGTCGCGGCGCCGTTTTGCGGTACCGCTCCGTTTTGCTCTCGTTGGCGTTGATTAAAATACTGGGGATTGCCCATGTTCATCGTATCCTTCGCGACGTTTCCCATGCCATTGGCTCCCGCCCGGATCGAGTCTCGCGCTCCTCCAAGGGCACCTCCGACAACGCCCTGAGTCCCTTGGGCTAAGTCACGAGCGGCTTGGTTCCCGAAATTCGACAAATTTTGTGGGGCATTACGAACAGCGTCGGTAAGCTGACGGCTTCCTTCTTGGAAGCCACGCTGCATCGCCTCGCCAAGACTTCCAGGGTTCGTGTACCCAGGTTGTTGGTATACCGTGTGGCGCTCACCTCCTGACGGGCCACCTTCTGATTGGTCGTCCCGCTCGTTGCGTGCGGGTAGCCAATCAGAAACAATGGGTTTGGAAACCGTATGCCGCCGGGCTTCTTGGCTTTGGGCTGCAATCCTTTGGGGCGAAGTCCGATCCACAGCGGTCAACTGGCGTGGCAACTCACCTTTGCCAAAGACGATTCGAACCTGGTCAATCGACTTCATCCCTGCGGGGGTTGCGCTGGAGAGGGACGCGATGCGCCCTTCGGCCAGGGCTCGCAAGTCTTCGGGGCCAATTTGCACTAGGTACTCGTACCCGGTGGCTTCAGCGGCCGAAGCCTTTTGGCTATCTGCCGAAGAATCTGCCGAAGCAGGTACCCAGCCGTAATTAACCGCCACAAGTAGGGCGGCAAAAATTGTTCCAATCGATCCCATCGAACCCGGGCTCCTGATCTTCGGTGCGTGACCTCAAACTGTACGAAGCATCCTACCCCTAGGACGCCGATTGGGCGAGCCACTTGCTGCGAAAGCGTCACTCACATATACGGGCGGACGACTTGGCAGAAAGGGCAATCTCGCTCAACCAGGGATTCTAGCGAAGCCAGCAGCGAGTACCTAGAGGAATTGTGGGATTGACCAAAAGAGCTGCCAAGCCGTTTTCCACAAAAAAGCAGGACTTTGCAATTGGGCGTGTCCGTTCCGCGCCCCCCAGTGGCAGCTTCGACACGATTCCGGCGGGACAGCGTATTCAGACGTATTATCCGCCCAGCCGAGGCTTCTCCGGCGAGTCGACTAGGCAGCCCCTTCGACCAGGTGCGGTTGTTGATCGATATGGGCGCGAGGGTGGAA
>JAJRUA010000183.1 GCA_024278035.1 Planctomycetota bacterium
CCAGCACCCTGGGCCCGCCGAGCGAAGTGGCTGTAACGACGCCGAATCCAACCGACCTGCGGCTCATCGTTGTTCGTATCGGTATCACCGTGAAAGTTTTCTGCCGATGAATCGTCCGGCGGCTTGGTGTCGAGTCGAGTTGATAAGTCGACTGCTCACGGATGAAAGGGACATCTCAAAACGCCTTGGTCGGAGCCATTTTTCTTTTTTCTCAAAAAAGTGCTTGCATCTCCAGCGTCTCACGGTAGGATGCTGTTCGTTAGTTCACTGCGTAGACGAAAGGCTCTGCCATGCTTGCCCAACTTTGTACTTATAGTCTCGTGGGGATCGATGCCCTGCCGGTGGTTGCTGAGGTGGATGTTTCGCCGGGGGCGTTGCCTAAAACGGTGCTCGTCGGCTTGCCCGAGGCGGCGGTGCGCGAGGCGACCCACCGGAGCGAACGGGCGATGGTCAACAGTGGCTTCGTTCGACCTCACGATAAGATCGTTATCAATCTGGCCCCTGCGGAGCTTCCGAAGCAAGCGGCATCGTTCGACTTGCCTATTGCGCTGGGGGTGCTTGCCGGGAGTGGCCAATTGAGTGGAGGCGTACGGAAAGGTGAGCGGCCCAACCCCGCTGCTAATAGTCGTTTCGTCCGTTATGCCGTTGTGGGAGAATTGGCGCTTGATGGTATGGCCCGCCCTGTGAAGGGAGCCCTTTCGATAGCGATGGCTGCCGCTGCCCAGCCAGGTATTGAGGGGCTTGTTTTACCCCGTGCCAACGCACGTGAGGCGGCGGTGGTAGAAGGAGTGAACGTGATCGCTGTGGATAGCCTGGCACAAGCGGCCGCGTTTTTCTCCGGTGAACTTGATATCGAACCCCAGCCGTGTGTCGTTTCCGATTTGGTCACCGAAGGAAGCGTTTACGATATCGATTTTGGCGATGTCCGTGGCCAAGAGATGGCCAAGCGGGCGATGACTATTGCCGCAGCGGGCGGGCATAATTTGCTGATGGTTGGGCCTCCAGGTTCCGGAAAGACGATGCTCGCCAAGCGGGCTTCGACCATTTTACCCGAACTGTCTCCCGAGGAGTCGGTTGAAACAACGCGAATCTATAGCGCGATCGGTCGCCTTGCTGCTGGGCAGTCGCTTTTGGCCCGTCGCCCCTTCCGCTCGCCGCATCATACGATCAGCAATGCCGGCTTGGTCGGTGGTGGTTCGACACCCGCCCCCGGTGAAATCAGCTTGGCTCATCATGGTGTCCTCTTCTTGGATGAACTGCCGGAGTTCAATCGCCAGACGCTCGAAGTCCTCCGGCAGCCGCTCGAAGATGGCGAGGTAACCATCAGTCGGGCACTGGCAACGACAACTTTCCCGGCGGACTTTATGTTGATCGCTTCGCTCAACCCGTGCCCTTGTGGTTATAGAAACGACCCTCGCCGCGAATGTCACTGTGGCGTAGTGCAGATCGAGCGTTACATGGCAAAGATCAGCGGGCCACTGCTTGACCGTATTGATTTGCAAATTGAAGTCCCTGCGGTTGCCTACGACGAGTTGCGCTCAAAACGAAGCGGCACAACGAGCCAAATAATGCGAGAACGGGTCGTTGCTGCCCGACGGTTGCAAGCGGAGAGAACCACATCGGAGGGCCGGGGCAGGCTCAACTCACAGCTCGCGTCGCGTGATGTCCGCCGGTACTGTGAGCTGGACCAGCCTTCGGCTCACTTGCTGAAAACAAGCGTTGAACAACTGGGCTTATCCGCTCGTGCCCACGATAAAGTTTTACGAGTCTCCCGTACGATCGCCGACCTCGAAGCGTCGCCTGCCATCCGCCCCGAGCATGTCAGCGAAGCGGTCAACTACCGATTGCTCGATCGGAAGCTGTGGGGATGAATGGTAGAGGTGGTGTCCAGCGCTTGTCGCCGGGGGCTTTCTGCTTGACAATGGCCAGTGAAAGAATACGTCCCTTACGCTTGTTCAAAAAACCAGGAGCCCCGCTATGGCCGCCTCGCGTGATGAAGTGATTGCCCTGCTGACCGATGCCTACTCAATGGAACTAGAAACGGTTCTTAATTACTTAGCCAATAGCACCAACCTTGATGGTGTGCGAGCCGAAGAGATCAAGAAGTCGCTTGCTGCGGATATCGTTGAAGAACTTGGTCACGCTCAAGTTCTGGGCAAACGGATCAAGCAGCTTGGCGGGGTCGTGCCCGGGTCGGCGAGTGTGAAGTTGGGGGCCCAAATCCAGCCGCCCGAAGATACGACCGACGTGGTTGGCGTGATTAAGGCCGTGATCGCTGCGGAGTCGCACGCCGTGGGCCATTACCGAAAGGTCATTCAGGCGACCGAAGGGGACGATTACATTACGCAAGACCTCTGCGTCCGGCTGATGGCGGACGAAGAGGAGCACCTCGTACTGTTTCTTGGGTTCCTGAAGGAATATGAGAAAGAGTAGGAGTAGGCGAGCGGTGGAGCGTCAGACCCCCGATACGAGTCTCCCCGATATGAGTGGGAGCAGGCAAAAATGCTCGTGAGCAAGCCACGGGTAGCTGGCAGCTCTTTCCGTTTTCTGTCCCTGCTTTTTTGGCAATTTTTGCCGGTTGGGTGGTTGTCTTCGGGGGATAAAAGACGCATAGTTAAAGCGAGGTCCATTACTCCCCCTCCCCATTGGTCATCTGACCAAAACCTGTTCACCGGAGCCCTGCCATGCGATTTCTAGCCGCTGCTCTCCTTGTTGTTTCTGCTACCTTTGCCTGCCAAACGGTCCAGGCCCAGGTAATTGTCAATTATGCTGTCCCTCAGTACGCCGTTCCCTATGGAGTGCAGTACGCGCCGGCACCGTATGCCGTAAGAACGGTCACCACATCGCGGCCCGTTTTTGTGTCTGCAGCAGCCTACGGTTATGGCCCAGGAGTCAACATCGCACCGGCCTACATTGAGCCTGCCGCAGTAGTGACCCGTACGGTTGTTGCCCGCCCCGTAGTGACGGCCCGTTACCGCCCCTTCCTCGGCGGGGCCGTCTATCGCTCTCGTTACCGCTACGCCCCGGCGAACGTTGTTGTAACACCTTATGGTTATGGATGGTGAGTTGATGGCTCGGTTTCTTTCTTCGTGGGTTTAACCCTTCCTCCCCCGGCTGCCGCCGGGGGTTAAGAAGTAATAATAGGTGCTTTTAACGCAAACAGAGCGTCGTAACCGATGTGGTTACGACGCCCGTTTGTTTTTTTGGTTGACCGTTGGCCGCTTCTTTACGGTGTGTCATCGATAAACATCGATCCGTTGTCGGCAACGTTGAACATCGGACGGAACGGCGAACGGTAGCTTTGCTTGGCTCGTTTGCCATAGTGCCAAACGAGGTTCATGCCAAGGTTCCATGCTTCTTCCTCGGCTCCAATGCCTTGGGCATCGTCTTCTGGAATCAAGTAGGAGAAACCCGTTTGTAGCGATACGCGGCTAGTGAGAGGAACATCGATGTCGCCGCCAAGGATCCCCATGCTGTCTTCATCAAAGCCACCAAAGACACGGAACTCGCCTCCTTGGGGGCCGTGGATTCGGTAGAAGAGTAGGTACTGATCAACCGCATCGTAAACACGATTCCCAATGGCCGTGTCGTTGGTGGCGGTGGAGAACATAAAGCCCAGCTCACGCCCCCGAGGGTTAACCACACTGATCAAACCGCGGATTTGGCCAAAATCTGCCGAGACTTGGCGTTCGTCTCGCAGTACGTCATAAACCACGCCGTACTGTAAGCCGACTTGCTTACGGTGAAAGAGGCCCGCCGTGACGAACTGCTGTGTAGGCGAAACGGAACTGTTGGTCGCGGCGTCGCCATGGAGTTGGCTTTGGGTTACTCGGTAACCAATTTGATAGGAGAGTCCCGAAAACGGAAGCCACGCCATTCGGCCAGCAGCATTCACCCCGACATTCAAGCCGAAGTTCCCACGGTCACGCCCATTGTCGAGCGCTCCCTTGAAGGCCTGAACACCGCCGAAGAATGTCAGCTCTTGGATCGGCGGCACGTAAAGAATCAGAGGCACGGCTCCGCGATCTTGGCATCCGCCCAGGCTCACGCCACAAGTTCCGCCGCAAGCGACATCGCCACAGCCACAAACATCACCACACGCGCCGCCACAACCAATGTCGCCGCATCCGCACGTTTCTCCGTAGGTCAGCCCACACGTCGGTTCGCCTAGGCAATCTCCGCAGCCGCCGACACCACAGCTTGCTTCGACTCCGCCAAAATCGCCGAACTCGCTGTAGCCGCCACTATTTCCGTAGCCGCTACTTCCGTCGGCACAGTTGTGGCAAGCGGGCTCGATAGCTCCGTCGAGAAACGAGCTGCGGCGGTTGGCATTTCTGGCCGTCGTGGTAGCCGCATTCTGTAAAATCCCGGTCGCCTGCTCGACCACCTGTTGGTTGTGAGAGAGCCGTTCGGCATTGTAAGCCTGTTTAGCCTGAGGCCGAGTCACCATCGTCGGTGCTTTAGCCCGACGGCGTGGCGGAGCCTTCGCACGAGACGTTGGCTGAGCGGGGTACGAGACTTGCTCGACCCGGCTCTTTTGCCACTGCAATTCTGCGACGACGGGTTGGGCGATAGGGCCGGCGAAAAGGCTCAAAGCAAACGCAAGAGCCGACAAGGATGTCATGATGGCGCGCATCACGGAGTCCCCAAAGGAGGTCGTGGATCATGGCAGATCAACTGGCGCACTGTTGGGCGTTTTGCCCTCAATTGACAGTGCGCCAGGCCCCCCTGGATCACTGCTAAGAGAAGTTATCGGCCCAGCGGGAGCCCTACTTTCGGAAAACTCCACCTAACCCGCAAACTTTGCCGACAGCGATGCTGGCATCTTGTGGCGGGACGTAGAGGGAACGATAAAGGCATGTTGCTATCGCTTCTTCCCGCCATAGAACGGGCGGCCACGTGAAAATAAAAGGAGACCCACAATATGCCTGCCAGCTTCACACTTCGCACCAATGTCGTTGATATCCGGGCCACACGGACCTACGCGGCAGAGGTTGCTGTCGGCGAGGGCCGCATCATTTCCATCACGCCCCTTGAGAACGCCGGCGGGATTGAGGGTTTCCTGATCCCCGGATTTGTCGATTCGCATGTTCATGTCGAAAGCTCAATGCTCGTGCCGACGGAGTTCGCCCGGGCTGCCGTAACGCACGGGACGGTCGCTTCGGTCAGCGATCCCCATGAGATTGGCAATGTCTTGGGCGTTGCCGGCGTGCATTACATGCTAGAGAATGGAGCGAAGTCACCGTTTAAGTTCTGCTTTGGTGCCCCCTCCTGCGTGCCCGCCACCACGTTTGAAACAGCCGGGGCGACGATCAGCGTGGCAGAAGTGGAAGCTCTTCTCGACGACGATCGCATCGGCTACCTGAGCGAGATGATGAACTTCCCGGGTGTGCTGGGCGGCGACCCCGAGTGCCTCGCAAAAATCGCCGCAGCAAAACAACGGGGCAAGCCGGTCGATGGCCACGCCCCAGGCCTCCGGGGTGAACAAGCGGCCGCTTACATCGCCGCGGGCATCACAACTGACCACGAATGCTTTACGCTCGAAGAAGCTCAGGACAAACTGGCCGCCGGCTGTAAGATCGCCATTCGCGAAGGCTCAGCAGCCCGAAACTTCGACGCGCTCGCTTCGCTCATCGGCATCTGCCCCGAAGAGGTGATGCTTTGTAGCGATGACAAGCATCCGGACGAACTACTGCTGGGGCATATCAACACGCTGGTTCGCCGTGCCGTCGCAGCGGGGACCGACGTCTACGCGGCGTTACGCACCGCCTGTATCACGCCGGTTGAGCATTATTCTTTGCCGGTCGGTCTTCTGCGGGTGGGAGACCCAGCCGACTTTGCCGAGGTCGACTCCCTCACGGATTTCAACGTCTGGCGGACTTGGATCAATGGCGAGTTGGTTGCTGAGAATGGAAAAACACTTTTGCCCCGTATCGAGCCTTCGGTCGTCAACAATTTTGTCCCTCGCACGGTGGAAGCCTACGAGTTGTTCGTCGGCGACCAGGGGGGCGAGAACATGAACGTTATCGAAGCAATCGACGGGCAGCTTATCACGAATCACTTGTCGTTCTCGCCTCGCCTCGTGGAAGGAGAGGTCGTTACCAAGCCCGAGGGCGACCTTCTCAAGTTGGTCGTCGTCAATCGCTACAGCGAAGCGCCCGTTGCCGTAGCGTTTATCAAAGGCTTTGGCATGAAGCAGGGGGCCATCGCTTCGAGCGTCGCCCATGATTCGCACAACGTGATCGCCGTCGGTGGTCGCGACGAAGATCTGGCTGCTGCGATCAATTTGGTTATGGAAAACCAAGGAGGCCTCAGCGCGGTTAGCCTTTCTGGCGGCGAGTCGGCATCGTTGCCGCTCCCCGTGGCCGGCCTTATGGCCACAGGCACCTGCAAGGAGGTGGGCGATGCCTACGCCAAGCTCGACCAGTTGACCAAAGCGTGGGGTTCTCCATTGCGAGCCCCCTACATGACGCTCTCGTTCATGGCCCTGCTGGTCATTCCTTCCTTAAAACTAAGCGACCGTGGCCTCTTCGATGGCCACCGCTTTACCTTCATGCCACTGCTTAGCTAAGCGGGATTCACCACGGAGATCACCGAGGACACGGAGGAAAAAGGGAAGAATTAAACGCGGATGAACGCGGTTTGAGCGGATTGACGCGGATTACAGCCTGGGGTTTTACTGGTACCAATGGCTAGCTTGCAAACTATTATTGTAACCGTTCACAGGTCAAAAAAAGCGAACCGCGAATGAACGCGAATAACCGCTAATAAACGACTTCAACGGCAAAAATCTATCCGGGGAAATCGGTAAAAAGTGGGCCTTACGAAAAAAGAAGGAAGTTAAAAAGGGGGAAGGTTCGGACGGGTAAAAGTGTTGAAATTAGCGATTATTAGCGTTCATCAGCGGTTAAAACGGCTTTCGTCGTGAACGGTTACAATTCTTCTTTCTTCCTCGGTGATCTTCGTGATAAATCTTGCTATTTGATCTTCCGAGCTTCTTTACGGAGTTCCTCACTCGACCAGCCTTTTTTTTCGGCAAGGGCCAGCAGGCGGTTTTGGTCAGGGCTGTCGAGACGGGCGACCGCCGCGTGGGCGCTCCAGGAAAGCGACGCCCGGCGGTTGCGGATCGGTACGCGGCGGGCCACTGAGGCGTAACGGTTGAGCTGGTCGCCAGAGACGGCCCCCTCGCACATGGCGTAGAACGACTCGCCGAAGCTCGTCTCCCCCGCGTTCAGCAAATCGCCAATCCACCACGGCCCCGCCTTCTGGCACCAGAGAGCAAACTGCAGGGGCCCTTTCCAATCTGCTAGCTCAACCTTTCCGTCAATTCGTACCCCGACCGAGGTGAATCGAAACGGACCGACGGACATCTGCGGTTCAGCAGTTTTGGAAGACATGCGTGGCTATGAGGGAGGAAGCTGAGGAACCGCCAAGACGCCAAGAGCGCCAAGAAAAATGCTGGTGGGGTGTGGTATCCTACATCGATCCTAGCCGAGGGCGGAAGCCGCGGCTCCCCACAATTGAAGAACGCCACCAATTCCCCCTCGTTTTTACCATGCCCAACAATTTTTCATGGACTCCCGGCTCTTTTCCCACGACGCGGCCCCGTCGTTTACGACGGCACGAATGGCTACGGCGGCTGGTGGCAGAGACGCGGCTTTCGGTGGCGGACCTGATTTGGCCAATCTTTATTTGCGAAGGGACCGGCCAGCGCGAGCCGATTGCTTCGATGCCGGGCGTCGATCGGCTGAGCATCGACCTACTGGAAGCGGCCATCGGCGAGGCGATCGGACTAGGCATCCCTGCCGTCGCTCTCTTTCCTGCTACGCCGCAAGAGAAAAAGACGCCCGGCGCTGAGGAAGCTTGGAACTCTGAGAACCTCGTTTGTCGAGCAATTCGATCCGTAAAACAATCGCACGGCGATGCGGTGGGCGTTATCGCCGACGTGGCGCTCGATCCGTTTTCAAGCCATGGGCAAGATGGCTTGGTCGTCGACGGTTACGTAGCGAACGACGAAACGCTTGACGCCCTGTGCAAGCAAGCGGTTACTCAAGCCGAAGCGGGCTGCGATGTAATCGCGCCAAGCGACATGATGGATGGCCGCATCGGCAGGATTCGCGCAGCACTCGACACCGCAGGGTTCAGCCATGTGTCGATCCTTGCCTACGCCGCCAAGTACGCCTCGGCCTATTATGGCCCGTTCCGCGATGCGGTCGGCTCGGCTGGATCGCTCGGGTCGGGTGACAAACGGACTTATCAAATGAACCCGACTAATGGAGACGAAGCGCTGCGAGAAGTCGCGCTCGATCTGGCCGAAGGGGCCGACATGGTGATGGTCAAGCCGGGCTTGCCGTACCTGGATATCGTGACCCGGGTGAAGCAGACGTTCGGCGCACCGACATTCGCCTACCAAGTCTCAGGCGAGTACGCCCAAATCGCCGCTGCCGCCCAACTCGGCTGGCTCGACCGAGAAAAAGTCCTGCTCGAAAGTCTCACCGCCTTCAAACGCGCCGGTGCCGACGGCATACTAACCTACTTTGCAGTAGAAGCCGCCCGACATTTACTGCGGTAGCCCCCCACTTTTCGGACAGAGTCGGGACCATAAAATCATGCTGCTAATACAAAGTGAGGTAGAAAATAGGGAATTAGCGTTCATCCTAGCTCATTGGCGGCCTTTTTTCTTCTTCCCGTTCTTCGTGCCTCTCTGGTTCTCCCTCCTTTTTTGCGGTCAGCAGTCTTGTAAGGCGTAGCGATTATGCGGCGGGGGTAGTAGAATCCGTGGTTTCACATTGGTCGTCTGGGGATTGGGCATAAGATGATGCGAGTTGCGATTTATGGGGCGTCGGGGTACACCGGCTTGGAGCTGCTCAAGCTTCTGGCTCGGCATCCGCACGTGGAGGTGACAGTCCTCACGACCCGCCAGCAAGACAGCCCGTCGATTGCTGAGGTCCACCCTTCACTGCGTGGCGTGTTCGATCTTCCGCTAGAGAATCTATCGACCACCCAAGTCGCCGAACGGGCCGATGCGGTGTTCACCTGCCTGCCCCATGCGGCGAGTGCGGAGGTGGTTTCGCAGCTTGTGGGTCGGGGCCTCAAGGTCGTTGACCTGAGTGCCGACTACCGCATCACGGACCGGGCCATCTACGAAAAGTGGTACGGCGTGACGCATCCTGACCCGGAACGAATTGGCAAGACGCCCTACGGTCTGCCTGAACTTTACCGCGAAGCGATCCAAGGTGCCCAGCTTGTGGCGAACCCCGGATGCTATCCAACAGCAGCGCTATTAGGTTTGGCTCCTTTGGTGCGAGCAGGGGTGATCGAAACCTCGGGCATTGTGATCGATGCGAAGAGTGGCGTTAGCGGTGCCGGGCGCAACCCGAAACCAGGGCTACATTTTCCGGAATGCAACGAAAGCTGCTCGCCTTACGGTGTCGGCACGCACCGGCACATGCCGGAAATTGACCAAGTGCTTTCGGAGGTATCAGGTGGCGAAGAGATTGAAGTCGTTTTTACGCCGCATCTCTTGCCGATGGATCGGGGTGAACTTTGCACCTGTTACGCAACGGTTGCCAAGGGAACCGACGCGGCCGACTTGCAGGCAGCGCTGCACAAGGCGTACGACGACGAGCCCTTTGTCGAAGTCGTTGCTTCGCCGCCCGCGACGAAGCACGTGATTGGAACCAACCGATGCCACGTCTATGCCACGGTCGTGCGAGGCAAGGGGGTGGTTATTAGCGTGATTGATAATTTGATTAAAGGCGCTTCGGGCGCGGCGGTGCAGAATTTCAACCTGATGCACGGCTTTGAAGAGACAACGGCGCTTGTGTAAGCGGATTGCATGTTAGTTGACCCAAGAGCCCTCGCCTTCCCCCCATTTCCCATAAAACGGCCTCCCCCAGAAAGCGGGAGAGGGGACAGAAAATGACGAACTTACCTTCCAACAACGACGGCTTCCCCAAGGGCTTTAGCGGCGCGGGTATTTACTGTGGCGTGAAGAGCGACGCGGAGAAGCTGGACCTTTCGCTGCTCGTCAGCGATCGGCCAGCCGTAGGGGTGGGCGTTTATACTCAGAATCTAGTACAGGCTGCGCCCGTGGTATTGGACCGAGAGCGGACGCCCTGCGATACGATTCGGGCCGTTGTCATTAACTCTGGCGTTGCGAACGCTTGTACCGGAGACCAAGGCAAGGCGGATGCCGAGCAGATGGCCGCCCTTACGGAGAAGGCACTTGCCACGGACGCCGGGTCAGCACTCGTCCTCTCGACGGGCGTGATTGGCGAGCCTTTGCCCATGGATAAAATCGCGGCAGGGATTTCCGTCGCCGCTGCCGCTCTTTCGGACGACCTCACGGCCCTCGAATTGGCGGCACGGGGGATGATGACAACCGACACCGTCCCGAAAATCCGGAGCCGAAAGGTAACGATCGGCGGGCAAGAAATCACCGTCACCGGTCTCGCTAAAGGGGCCGCGATGATTGGCCCCAACATGGCGACCATGCTCGCCGTTGTGATGACGGACGCAAAAATTGCCACCACGGATGCCCAAGCCGCCCTGATCGAAGCCGTTGATGAATCGTTCAATTGCATTAGCGTCGATGGCCATACCAGCACGAATGACACGGTTTTGTTATTAGCCAACGGCGCGGCTGCGGAGAAAGGGGCCGAGCCACTTTCAGGAAAGGGGCTTGCAGCGTTTCGGGCAACATTGGTCGAAGTGTGCGAAGATCTAGCCGTCTCAATCCCGGCGGACGGCGAAGGGGCGACGCACCTCATTACGGTCGAAATCCATGGCTCTGCCACACGCGACGATGCGGTACGAATTGGCAAGACGATCGCTGACAGCCCCTTAGTAAAGACCGCCATTGCCGGGGCCGACCCCAATTGGGGACGTATCGTTTCTGCTGCCGGCTACGCAGGCGTGCCGTTCGACCCGGAAGGAGTCACTCTCCTTATCAACGGCTTGCTCGTTTACGAAAAGGGAACGCCCGTCAAGTTCGACGAAGCGACCGTTTCTGATAGTATTCGTTCAAAGCGAGAGACGCTTCTCGTATTGTTGCTAGACGAAGGAACCGCCTCGGCACGCTTCTGGACTACGGACCTAACAGCAGAGTACGTGCGGCTGAATGCCGATTATAGAACTTGAGGGGGAAAAGACTCACGCAAAGACGCTAAGGCGCGAAGAATGTAAACCATCCGATCGAATATCGAAACCATCTTATCCACTAATTTTCGTAGTAAGTAACAAAGTGTTTCGCGCAGAGACGCGGGGACGGCAGAGGAGGGAATTTAGAACTCTGCCGTCCCCGCGTCTCTGTGAGATTTTCCTTTCGTCCTTTGCGTCTTAGCGCCTTTGGGCGAGACTTTTGCTATTCCGAACTCCGTAATCCCCCTTCAGCATTCCTCTGTCTCTCCTTCAACGTATCCGACGTGGTCTTCTCTTGCTCGGCGGCTTTTTTGCCGTTGCGGTGGTAGGATACCAATGGTTGACGGGATGCACGTGGCTTGAAGCGGTTTATTTTTTCGTGGTGACGGTCTCCACGGTCGGCTATTCCGAGCAAAGTACCGCGCCAGCCGACGTAAAGCTTTTTACGATCGGCATGATCTCGATCGGAGTGGTCGGAATCGGTTATCTTGTCGGTCTGATCGTTCAGTCGATGATCGAAGGCCAAATTGACATCGCCTTAGGGGCACGACGTATGACACGTGATATCCAACAACTTTCGGGCCACACTCTCGTTTGTGGATACGGCCGAACAGGCCAAACCATTGCGGCGGAGTTGGCCAGAAGAAACAAGCCTTACGTCATTATTGACCACGAGCCAGGAG
>JAJRUA010000184.1 GCA_024278035.1 Planctomycetota bacterium
GCGACGCTCGAAGAAGTTGTCCTACGGGGTGCCAATGCCGAAGTCACGCTCATGATTCGCCCCAAGCAACCAGGCGCAAAGACCGAAATCATCACGCTCGATACCGCCTCTCCGGAGTTCGTCGCCGCACTTCGGCGAATGCAAGCTCTCAAATAATTTTGCCAGGCGAACGGGAAAATCGAAGGAGTAAGCGGGTAGCGAACCCCTTTCTGCTTTGCCGTTTTTCGGTAATCCCCCTGGTAATCACTACCATCGGCACGACCGGCGCTACGGCAAACCGCGAGAGGGATTCTCCTTGGCTGCCAATCCATCTGGGGCGAGCTACGCTTGCTAGTGACCAACATCGTGTTGGGTCGCTTAGCCGCCCCTCCTGAGTAGCCGCCATGCTGCTGTACGTCACCTTCTCAGCCTTGCTTAACCTGGGGATCGGCTATGCGCTGGGCGCTGGGCTGACGTTCTCTGAGCTACTCGAACGGCTGCCACTACGCCATCGTCAACCGGTGGATGATCTCCAAGAAGAAGACACTTTAACACGTCCCCCGAAGGCCCAAGCTCCCGTGGCTAAGGCAGAAAAAATCGTGGAGCCGATCGAAGAAGAGGCCGAGCCAGCCGCTCCTTCCGAAGAAGCCCCAGCAGCAGAAGCCCCAGCAGAAGAGACGCCTGCAAGCGACCCACCTAAAAAACCACTTGACGTAATGGCGGGGCTTGCTGATTTCCGTGAACAACTTGCCACGGCCGGGCTTGAGCTGAAGCTTAACGCAGAAGACCCCGATAAGTTCACCGACTGTGCCCAGTCGGTACAAAAAGCGAGCCAAGGCTACATCGAAAAGGCCATCGAGACGGCAACCTCGCTAGCCGACCAAGGAGACGCCGCTTCGGTTGCTGCTAGTGAAGTCATTGCCTCTGGAGTCGAAAAGGCAACGGCCATTAGCGAGAAATTCGACGAACAACTTGAAGGGGAACTGACCGACAAGAAACGGGCCGATTTGGTCAACCAAGCGGCAGCAATGAAAGATGCCGCTGCCGAGACCCAGCTACAAGCCGAAGAACAGCTCACGACCGAAGTGCCTGAAGATCAAAAAACCGAGGAGATTGGCAAGGGCGAAGATTCAATCCGTGCTCCAATTGCCTCGGAAACTATTTTCGATCAAATCGAAAAGGCATTAGAGCTTGCTGAAGATGACAAGGCGCTGTTAGTCGCCTCGCTTTCGGCAGACCCGATCGAGGGCCACGAAGACGATACCGAATTGCTCACCGCTATCACTCAAAGCCTGGACGAAATGATCGCCCAATCGCTTGAAGAGACCCAAGCCTACTCTTCCGCGGCCGAAGACCCCGCCAAGCGGCCCCTGCTTCTGTTGGGGGGCGATACCTTTGGTGCCGCTTCTCGACGGATCGAAAGCCTACGACAAATGGTCGAAGCCACTACCTTCCAACGGGGCGACGAAACCTTCCGAGCCACGGTCACCTGCGCCCTTGCCGAATGCCGAAAAGAAAACGATCGCAAAGCCATTGAGGCCCAGCTTACCCAAGCCCTCGACGAATCCGAACGACTGGGCCACAACAAAACCTACCATCATGACGGCGCATTTCCGACGCCGCTGCCCGAGTTATCGGTCGATGCCATCGAACGGACCGTGCCGATTTAGTAGGCGTCGGTCCCCAGCTTTTTTCTTAACTGGCTGCTGGCCGATGACGGCTGATCGCTCTATTTCATTCTGAAACTAAAAAGACCGCTTCAATTTCCACGGCCCAGCCTGCCGGCAGGGAAACGGCCCCCATCGCACTACGGGCCGCCACACCCGATTCATCGCCCAACACTTCTCGCATCAACTCACTAAAGCCGTTGATAACCGCTGGGTGGTCGGTGAACTCGGGCGCACTACGCACAAGCCCCAACGTCTTTACAAGGCGTTCAATACGGTTCAGGCTGCCAAGCGTTTGACGCAAAGAAGCAAGCATATTGAGGCCTGTCAGCCGGGCAGCATCGAAGCCCGCTTGCGTATCCAAATCGTCGCCCAAACGGCCACACACCGATTTCCCGTCGCTACGGAGCGGACCATGCCCCGAGGTGTAGGCAAGGTTCCCTATCACCAACACAGGCCGATAAAGCCCCATCACACTCGGAGCCGTGGGCAATTCGATACCAAGTTCGGTTAAACGTTCTTCAAGTTTCATAGCAATTGGGGCTGGAGGGCAGGAGGGTTCAACCGTAGGTCCGATCCGGATCGTACACTTTCTCGTCAATCCGACGCAGCCCCTCGGTGGTCGCTTCTCGGTAAAAGCAGGTCCGATACCCTACGTGACACGCCCCAGGCCCCACCTGCTCAACGCGAAGCAAAATGGTGTCCCGGTCACAATCGACCAGAATCTGTCGTACGTTCTGCACGTGGCCGCTCGTTTCCCCCTTGCGCCACAGTCGCTTTCGGCTCCGACTGTAATAAACGGCCTGCCCGGTGCGTAGCGTCTCTTCAAACGCCTCACGGTTCATGTAAGCGAGCATTAGGACATCGCCCGTCGTGTCGTCCTGAGCAATCGCCGGCAAAAGCGTTTGGGCATCCTCAAAGGCAGGGCCAGTAGGAACATCGGACCCCGTAGGAGTATTCGACTCAGTAGGCATCAGAAAAATCTCGGGGGCGCATGTCTCGGGGGCCATGGGGAAGCCTCCAGCCTACCTCAAGTGAAAGTCGATGGCGAACGCCCGACTGACAACAACCTCGATTGCTGCAATCGGACTGAGCCGCAGCACTCGCAAGACCGTCACAGGCCGTGTTCTTTACCTCAATTTACAGGTTGCTAGCATCGCATGCCGACCCTCACCAGTAGGGCTTCCCCCGCCCTACCGATCCTCCCTCAAGTTGCAAAACGCAGGCCCTCCCGCCCGCTGTCGTTTTAGGAGCCGTTGCTTTGGACAAATCACTTACCGTTGTTCTGCCGATCCACAATGCCGAGCGAACGCTCCGTGCCGACGTGGATGCGGTGCTCGAAGCCTCTTCGGAGCTGACCGCACGCGTCGAAGTGCTTGTCGTTGACGATGGATCGACGGACGACTCGTTCGAGACCGCCACCGAACTCTCAATCGAGTTTCCGCAAGTCCGTGTCCTCCGCCGTACGGGCCAAGGAGGCCTTGCCGAGGCACTCCGTCAGATTCGCGCTGGTGTCGATTCGGATGTGGTCATCGTCCACGACGGGGCGTCCCGTGTGAATGCAGGGCAGTTACGGCGAATCTGGATGCAGCAGCAAGTCCTCGGCGGAATGGCTGACCCAACGGGCGTCTCCTTTGCCGACCTCCGTCGCCCTGCTGCCACGCATCCGGCCATGGAAAACGCGCACCGTCGTCTGCTCGGTTTCCAGCGTGTGAAGATCGACACCCCAGCCGCTAGGCCGAGCCAACCTACGGCGGCGGACCCAATGGAACGACGGGACAAACCCTCACGTCCCACGCCAGCGAGAAAGGCAGGCACCGGTGTCGGTGTTATCCCCATGCTTCCTGCGATGCCCAACAGCATGTTCGGTGCAATCAGCGATTTCGCTAAAGGCGAGTGAACAGGAGCACTGTGAAGCCAAAAAAAGTAGCGAACGGAAGGCTTTAGCCGCAGAGGGCACCGAGAAGGAAAGGAAGAATTAGACGCGAATCGACGCGGAGTTGGGCTTGGCGAGCGGTGGGCGTCAGGCTACCGATGAACCCACGGGCAAATACGCCGTCCAGAGACAAGAGGCAGGGCAGTTTTTAAGGTTTTTTTGGTGATCCGTTTTGATTTAAGGCGAGCCATCGGCGTCATCCGCCGGAGGTTTTTGCAGCGGGTGCCTTGCTACGAGAGTCGCATCGGCCTTGGGTTTGCTCCGGGTGCTAACGCTCGCGGCTCGCCGTCTATTTTTTCTGGTAAGGCGAAAACTATCGCCGTCGCTGTAGCAGCATTCCGCTTGCAAAGCCAACCAACAACAGCAACTATATTGGCTCAGGGCCCGTTTGCGATGCGAAAACCAACGAAGCTGTTCTCGTTGGACGGGTTGAAGCTGCTGAAACGGAGCGACGACGACTGAGCGCCACGAAAGCAGGCGGGCTAGTACGGGCGTTTTTTTGTGCGCCGGAGTAATTCGGTAAGAAAGCAAATGCTAGCACACTACTTGCCTGAATCTTCCCTCTATCGTTGGGAACGCCTACCCCCGTCTAGCAAAAACAACTTTTGACTAACCGCTCTAGCGGTCACGGCGGCAGGTTGTTACGGTCTCGCGGTCATTTTCTCGTTATCGTCCCCGATCCACGGGTTTCGCTGCGCCATGCTTGATCGTTGCCATACCGTTCGATTGTACTTACTGCACGTCCCAGAACCATCTGGTACTTCGGTCTTTCTCGACCGCTGGACACCTCCTGTTAGGTTCTGGGGTAGGCTCGTGCCCATTTTAGTCGTGATTGCGGGGTTTTCGCTCCCAGGCTGCCAGTCTCAGCCACGGTTGGCAGGACTGAATCCCTTTTTTCAGCCGGAGCGGACTTCACTTGAAACGCCGGCCCAGCAAATTGCGGCGATCCGTGCCGTAGCAAAGCGTGCGTCTCAAGCTCAAGCCCCTGAGCAACAAGAGCTTGTCGCCGACTTGGTTGAAAAGCTCGAAAGCGAATCGGATCCCTTGGTGCGGGAAGCCATTCTAGAATCGGCCGCGGCGTTTTCCACGCCGCTAGCATCGCAAGCGGTTGTCGCGGGGCTTAAAGATACGGACCCCTATGTTCGACAGACGTGTTGTCGGTTGTTAGGAGAGCGTTCGGGTGCGGCGTCGATCGAAGCTTTGACGCGTGCCGCCCGGGCGGACGAAGAGTTTGACGTGCGTGTGGCTGCTGTGCAGGCGTTGGGAAAAACCGATGCCTCGGGGCAAACCCTTGTCACGATCTTGCAGGATCGTGACCCAGCCATGCAGCTAGCGGGTGTCGAAGCGATGCGGCAGATGACGGGCCAAGATTTTGGTGGCAATGTTGCCGCCTACGTCGCCCTAGCAAAGGGAGAAACCCCCGCCACGATGCCCGACCAGCCAGCCACCGCCGTGGCCACCCGCCCCACAGGTTGGCTCCCCTTTTTCTGATAGCGTCCTTCGGCTCACGCCTATTGCCCCC
>JAJRUA010000185.1 GCA_024278035.1 Planctomycetota bacterium
CGATGCGGTTGTATTTGGATGGTCAATTGATTGCTTCAACGGTACACCCTGTTGGTGGAGCGATCGTGGGAAACTCAATCCACACCGTTACCCTGGGAGATTCCCCGGTCGGAGGGCGACCTTTTGACGGATTGATTGACGATGCCCGTATTTACAATCGGACTCTTTCGGCCAGCGAAGTCGCCGAAATCTACGGTCTAATAGGCCACTGGAAGTTCGACGAAGGATCTGGAACGACGATTGGCGATTCGTCTGAAGCAGGCAACAACGCTTCGTTTTATGCCGGCTCTCCCACGTGGATTGATGGTGTGCGTGGCTCGGCATTGGAGTTCGATGGAACTAATGATGCTCGGACGGATGCTATGTTCGACCCGCCGGCTACAGGGGCTGTTGCCTTCTGGTTTCGTAGAGACGGCGACCCTGTTAGTCGGCAACGCCTGTGGGGTATCGGTGGCGATTACGAAGTATGGCAAGAGGATGGACTTGTTAGTTTCGATGTTTCAACCGATGGCTTGCTGGGCGGGTTTATCACTACCACTCCACTAGATTCTTTGGGGCAGTGGCATCACTTAGTTGGCCAGTACAATTCAAGCAACGAATCTTACGAAATCTACATCGATGGGAATTTGCACAAGAGTGGCATCTCAACACTGGACATTTATAAGAACGCGGCCAATTTCCTATCGTTCGGAACAAGAACAGGTTCTACACAAAGATTTAGTGGAGCACTGGATGATTTCCGTATCTATGACCGCTGGCTAACGGACAGAGAAATCGCCGAACTCTACGGCTTGGTGGGCCACTGGAAAATGGATGAAGGTGCTGGAGCAACGGCTGCCGATTCGACTGTTTTCGGCAACGATGCGACACTCTATGGGGCGACTTGGACCAGCGACTGTGCGGGCAACAACGGCCTGGAGTTCGACGGTCTGGGCGACACGGCGACGACCAACTCCGATTTTGATCCGCCGGAAAACGGAGCGATTGCCGTTTGGCTTCGCTCGGCGGGCAATCCGGGTGCGCGGAGTCGGCCTTTTGGCGTCGGCAACAATTGGGAGATACGGCAAGAGCCTGATGGCACACTCTCCTTCGACCTGGGAGGAGAAGGGCCTGACCTTGGAGCTGGCCCGGATGCGTTTATCACGACCGAGGGACTCAGTTTTGTGGACCGTTGGTATCATCTCGTTGCGCAGTTCAAGGCATCGGACGATTCGTTTGAGGTCTACATCGACGGCGTGTTGGTCAAAAGCGGCGTTAACGGCGACGACATGGTGAAGCAACTCGCCAATACTTTGACGTTTGGCACTCGCACAGGCAATGCCGAATACTGGGAAGGGGGAATGCGGAATTTCCGCGTCTACAACCGTTGGTTAGTCGCCTCCGAGATCAGCGAACTCAGCGGCCTGGCCGGCTATTGGAAGCTTGACGAGACGAGCGGCACCGTGGCGGCTGATTCCTCGCCCAACGGCAACGATGGCACCTACATGAACGGCGTTCTATTGAACTGGACAGGCAAAATCGATCAAGCGGCCGATTTCGATGGCACGGATGACCATGTCCTTGTGCCGGACAGCCCCAGCCTAGTCATGCAAGAGACCGTCTCGATGGCCGCCTGGGTAAAACCAACCTCATCGACGAATCGACAAATGATCGTTAACAAAGAGGGCGAATACGAAATGGCGATCTGGGCAGACGGCACCCTCCGGTGGGCGTTTGCTAACACGGATCCTGGCTGGGCCTGGCACAACACGCAGCACGTTGTCCCCTTTGGCAACTGGAGTCACATCGCGGTGGTCTACGATCAGGGAACGGTTACTTCCTATGTCAATGGAGTTGTGGTGGACGTTTATGCCGGTTCAGGAACGATCGGCGACGCTCATACCGCCGAGAACACATTTCAGATTGGTGCTCGTGAGCGGACTTATACTTTCAAGCATTTCGATGGGCCGATTGACGACGTGCGTATTTTTAGCCGGGTGATGTGTCCCGAGGAAGTAAAAGGCCTGTACAACGGCGGCGTTTATCCTGGCGTGCGGATCATCCGGTGGGTCGAGACGTTTTAGGAGAGCTAGGCCGCGGCTAGGGGCAACACGACCGCGGCTGCCGCCCGCGGTTGGGACTAACCCTTATTCTTCGGCCACCTCGGCCTCTTTCGCCTTAGCAAGATCGCTCGTTTGCGATTCGTGCTTCTTCGTCAATTTCTGCACATCTTCTTTGTAGGTGTCACGCTCGTCCTCGCTTAGCTCTTTTGATTTCTGGAGTTCGTCGAGGTGCTTGTTGGCATCGCGGCGGACGTTGCGGATGCTGACCCGTGCCTCTTCGGTCAAGTCCTTCGTACGCGAGATCATCTTCTTGCGGACATCGCCCGACAAGGCCGGGATGTTGAGCCGGATGACTTTGCCATCGCTTTGCGGGGCGAGACCAAGGTCACTCGCCACGATCGCCTTTTCGATTTCTTTGATGATCGACGGATCGAACGGGCGAATCACCAGTTGCTGGGGCTCCGGAGCGCTGACGCTGCCCAATTGCTTGAGCGGCGTTGGCGAACCATAAGCGTCCACTCGCAACGTATCGACCATACCCGGGTTCGCCCGACCGGTCCGAATGCCGGTGAGATCGCCCTTGAGTTTATCCACCGCCTTTTTCATCCGTTCTTCAGCATCGAGAACGATTTCGTCAACCGTCATGGGAGGGCCTTGGAGTTAATAGTTGCTAGGCGCTAGTTATTAGTTGGTAGGGACCGCTGTGCAGACCAATTTTTTTACTTTTTCCACTTCCAATCAGTCCAAAGGCCCGCACAGCGGACCCTACTAAATGCCGATTGCCACGGCTTACTTTTTATAAACCCGCGTTCCTAAAGTCTCGCCGCGTACCGCGCGTTCGATGTTGCCATCTTCACGATAATTGAACACCAAGATCGGCAGGCTATGTTCCATGCAATGGGCGATTGCCGTGGAGTCCATCACTCGAAGTTCTTGTTCACGGACCTGTTGGAAGGTTAGCTCTTTGTAAAGTTTTGCATCGGGGTTGGTTTCAGGATCGGCATCGTAAACGCCGTCCACGCGGGTCGCCTTCATCAGAATGTCGCATTCGAGTTCGAGCGCCTTCTGAGCAGCGGCCGTGTCCGTCGTTACGAACGGGGCCCCTGTGCCGGCAGCGAAAATGACGATCCGCCCTTTTTCGAGGTGACGTTTCGCACGGCGGCGAATGTAGGGCTCGGCGACGCCATCCATCTTGATGGCGGTCATCAGACGCGTCTCACAGCCGAGCGACTCGAGCGCGTCTTGCAGAGCAAGGCCGTTGATGACCGTCGCAAGCATTCCCATGTAGTGAGCGGTCGCTTCTTGGATACTGCTTTCGCCGTCGGTGAACTGGGCACCCCGAAGGATATTGCCACCCCCAATCACAATGCCAATCTGCACCCCTTGCTGAGCCGCCTTGTAGGTTTGGCTCGCGATATCGACCACATCGGCCATACGGATTCCCCGCTGCCCGGTAGGCACGAAGCTCTCACCCGACAGTTTGAGCAAAATACGACGGTAGGGCAGATCAGGCATGAGCGGAGGGCGACTTGGGGAAAGGCCAGTGGAGGGAATCGGTTAGCTCAAAGTCTAGCGTCCCGCCCATGCCGTGCCAAAGGGGAGTCGCAAATCCGGAACGTCGGATTGCAGAAAGAGGCTCAGGCAAACTGGGAATTGGCCCAATCGTACGCAAGTCGTTTTCTGAATCGCCCTTGCCGTCGCTCTTTACCGCCTACTTGCGAACGAAACCCGATTCAGGACGCGTCTGCCGCCGGTCCGTCGAACTTCGGCCCGCCGAACTTCGTCACCACATAGAACAACACGGCCACGCCGACCCACATCGCAGGGTAGGCCAGCAAGACGGGGCTCCCGTCAAACGCCCAAAGCGAGCCAAGGCACCAGAGGACGAGAAGCAAGGGAAGCGTAACTTTGATACTAGGGATCATCGTAGGACGTAGGGTTAAGTATCGCACATAGGGAGGAAGAGACGGTCTGTGTATCGTAGTTGGTCGAGAAGGCTGCGGGAAGGGGAAGCGGAACCAGGTGCAGCCTGCCCTTTGTGCGAGGTCCTGTGAGGTGGTCCTGAATTGACGACAGGTGGGGCGTTCCAGCATGAAGCTGGGTGATTGAAAGGAGCCATGGATAGCAATTAGCGATCAAGTCCAAGAGGAAATCGAGGTATTTGCCCCTTCAGTTGGCGGAAGAGTGTGGGTGAAATTACCGAGGAGGATATCAAAGAGAACTCGCTGAGTTGGCCCTGATGCCATCGAGCCTCGGGCGGTTGCCATTCCGAACGACGGCGTAAGTCAATTGTTGATCTCAAGATCAAGCTCGCTCTACGAAATAATCCTGAAACCGGTGAGGCGTGCACTGCCCTTCGCCGTGGTTGAGGACGACACGGCTCTCTTTTTTCTCTGCGACTCAGCGTCTCTGCGCGAGACTCTTTCGGTCACGCCATGTGCTTGATGATTGCGTCGCCGAATTCGCTGCACTTGAGCAGTTTCGCGCCGTCCATTTGACGCTCGAAGTCGTACGTGACAGTTTTGGCACCGATTGCGCCGTTGATGCCCTTGACGATCAGGTCCGCCGCTTCGGTCCAGCCGAGGTAGCGGAACATCATTTCGCCCGACAGCGTGACGCTGCCGGGGTTCACTTTGTCTTGGTCGGCGTACTTGGGCGCGGTGCCGTGCGTTGCCTCGAAGATCGCGGTGCCGGTGATGTAGTTGATGTTGCCACCGGGGGCGATGCCGATGCCGCCGACGCACGCAGCCAAGGCGTCCGAAATGTAATCGCCGTTCAGGTTGAGCGTCGCGATCACGTCGTACTCGGCAGGGCGCGTGAGAATCTGCTGGAGCATTGCGTCGGCAATAACGTCCTTGATGACGATGTCGCGCTTCGCGCCGTGCGTACCCGCCTTGATAACGTGCCAGGGGCCGCCATCGAGTTCCGTCGCACCGAAATTGTTCACGGCACACTCGTAACCCCAATCGCGGAACGCTCCTTCGGTGAACTTCATGATGTTCCCCTTGTGGACGAGCGTGACCGACTCTTTGTCGTTGGCGATGGCGTACTCGATCGACGCTTTCACCAAACGCTGTGTTCCCTCTCGGCTGACAGGCTTGATGCCAATGCCAACCGAATCCGGGAAACGAACTTTTTTCCAGAGTTCAGGGAAGGCTTCGGAGAGTAGCTTCTTCGCTTTGTCGCAATCTTGCGTGCCTTCCTCGAATTCAATGCCGGCGTAAATGTCCTCGGTGTTCTCACGGAAGATGACCATGTCGGTCAGCTCCGGTTGCTTGACAGGCGAGGGGACTCCCTCAAAGTACTGCACCGGACGGAGACAGACGTAGAGGTCCAAGATTTGCCGTAAGGCGACATTGAGCGAACGGATGCCACCGCCGACGGGTGTGGTGAGCGGCCCCTTGATGCCGACGAGGTACTTGCGGAAGGCGTCGAGGGTCGCTTGCGGAAGCCATTCGCCCGTTTGGTCGAA
>JAJRUA010000186.1 GCA_024278035.1 Planctomycetota bacterium
GCCAAAGCGGTCCGGCAGCAAGAAAAGATCGCCGCCTCGGGTACCTCCGGTTCGCAGCTTGCGATGCTCGACCAACAGTACCGCAACTACGCCGACGCTCTCCGCGAAGCGAATCATAATAAAGCGGCAGAAGAACTTGAAGTGAAACGACAAGAGCTGTTAACCTCCGTTTCAACAAGACCAATCCTGCCAACAAAACCAACCCTGCCTAGCAACCCATGAAAGCGTGATGTTCCACTGGCATAAACCTAAGATCAGCAAACGGCCTGCCCGGGCGGCAGGACGGCGGCTACGCATGGAACGATGCGAAGAGCGGTGTATGCTCTCGGGCGATGGTTGGACAGGAACGATTGCCCTGTTCGATGCGGACGTTTCCGTTCCCACGGAGGGTGGGTTTTTCTATCGGCTGGATCAAGCGGTTCTGACAAGTCAATTTGTTGGGAGCAGCAACTTGTACCAACCGATCTTGACTGGGCCTATTGTTCCGCTTAACTCGTCAAGCTTTGACCAACCCCCAGTTGTTTTTTTCTCCGATTCAACGGTAATAGTCGCCGACGCTTGGAGTGCTGTTCTCGATGCAGCGGGACAAGGGAGCGGCGTCCTATTAGGGCAGGAAAACCTCCATCACTTCTTACCAAAGCCTGAAATCACTCGCATTCCTCTCGTTCCTCCTGCAGTGGCTGATCGGAGCAACCTAGCCGAGAGCGTTATTAGCTTGGCCCGTTTGCTTGATGCGAATCGACAGACGCATGAGACGGAGCTGCTGGCGATCCGCTCCGATTTGTTGGCAGCTCATCTTGATCCGTCTTCGCCAGTAGAGTCGAGCAACCCACAGGCGGCGGATCGGATCGTCTTGCAAGAGGCGGAGAGCAGTAGCACATGGGACCGCGTTTGGTCGTTTGAGCCGGCCTCTTTCTCGCTAAGCAGGCCCTCGGTGAATCCGAACGACGTGCCAGAGACCTCGCCCGCTTTCGATCCGACCGCATTCGATGATCCGGTAGTCCCGAACTCGTTTGCAGAGCCCTCAATGACAATTCTTCCGGCGAGTGATTCTCTCAGCCGATTACGCAAGGTACGTGAAGAGTTTCCATCCGATGAAAGGACGCCTAAAACTGCCGACGCCCCTATCGACGCCCATACCGAGGCCTTGGCTGAATTGGACCAGGTGACTCTTTCAAGCGGTGCTTGGAGCTTAGCCACCGATCGGCGTGGCGATGGTTTAGTAATTTCTGTTGTCGCCTTGCTGGCTGCCCAACGGATTTGGAACGCCTCTTCGGGCCCAGCCTCAGAAGAGAAAGAGGAACCACCAAGGAACACGGAACGACGAAATAAATGAACCACCAAGGGCACAAAGAACACGAAGGAAAAGAAAAGGGAACCGCGAATATTCGCGCGTATTCGCGGTTCCCTTTCTTCCCTTTGTGGTTCCGGGTTTTTCTCCGGTCCCGTGTTTCCGAAGAAGGGACGCTCGCGGCTGGCCTTACTTGAAGAAGAACCAGAAGAGGGCGCACACGGCCGGCGTGGCGATGCCCAGCCCAAGTAAGATGCTGGTCGAACCGTTCAAGAAGCGTTCGAGCTTGGTGCGGCCCGCCTGTGAATCTTGTCGTTTGCGGGCGATCTCTCGCCACTGGTTGGCCAGGCGTTTGAAAACGGCCATATCTTTGTCGAGCATTCCCTTGCCGGCGTGAACCATCGCACGAAGGCGTTTGGCTCCGGAGATGAGCTTGCGAGCTTGGGAGATTTTGAAGAGCCGCGTCGCTTCTTGACGATTGGCGTGAAGTTCTCGCTCAGTGATGCCATCGTCGGTCTTGAATTGGAACTTCTCTTCCATCTTCGCACGCCAAGAGAGCAGCTCCATAATTAGCTCTTGATCGATATTGGGAATCCCTGCAAGCAAATGCTTATCAAGTTCCGCAGCCGTCTCGACGTTGTACGACTCCAGAGTAACGACCAAAACCGGTTCTAACCCAGGGATTTTTCGTCGATAATCGCGAAGCGAGAAACCTTGAAGGAACTCTTCCTTTTGCTCCTCACGCACCTCTTTGAGGATCGTCTGTATGTTTTCTGTATCGGCTTCATAGCGTTTGCGTCCGACGCCAAGCACCGCGGCATAGTTGTCGTACTCCGCCTTACGGCCATTGTGGGCCGCCTCAATTTGGTGGGCTGCGGTAGCGACACGCTGTAAACCTTCGTTGAGAGTTTGGTCGAACTTATCTAGTTTCATCCGCCGCTTCTTACCACTGGGCCCGAGCAACAGCCCCAGCATCGTGCCGAGCGAACCGAGGGCCCCCCCGGCGACCGCTGGCCAGTAGAAAATCCCGGCGACGCACGCCACGGCAGAGAGGGCCCAGCCGATCGAAAGGGTATCGGCCTGGGCCATCTTGGTTTTTTTTCCCGTTTCCTTGACTGGGGGGAGCGCCGGTAGTTTGAGCAGGCGTATTGGCAACTCGGGAAAATGGATATCACGGATGCGGTTGACCTGGGCATCGAGCGTCGCCAGTCGCGCTTCGCTTGAGCTTCCGCCGCCCATCCCAGCGACCGCCACCAGAAAGAACGAGGGCCCGCCCGCGTCTTCGATCCGGCACCAAGGGCACGTCATGAGGGAGTTGTAGTAAACGTGGGCCGAGTCGATTTCGCATTCTTGCCGCAAACGAAGCAGGTTCTCAAGCTCGGCTGCCCACTGTTCGGGCGTGGGTCGTTCTTCTCCCTCCAGCTTACGAAAGGCCCGCTCAAAGAGAACGCCAAGCGTCGGCGGGAGGTCTTTCAGTTCCAGCGAAGCAGGAGGCGGATTGACCAGCGTTTCTTCTTGATGCTTAGAGAAGGCAAACCGCCTTTCAGCGATCGCCTTTTCGATCGTCATATCGCCAGGACCGTTGTAACGACCTGCGAACGGATGGCGACCGACAAACAGGAGATGAAAAATCAGAATCGCCATGCCGAAACGATCATGGTCCTTCGTCCGCGAGACTTCGCTCAGCTTGAGAGATTGTAATTCGGGTGGCGTAAAGTGGGGCGTCCCCACAGGGCAGCGGAATGTCCGATTACGCATTTGGATTTGGAACGAGTCGCAGTCGATGAATCGAACGCGCATTTCTTGATCGACCAGCAAGTTCCCTTGGTTCACGTCGCCAACGATCACGCCACGGCCGTGCATGGCGGAGAAGGCAGCGGCCGTGTTGCGCGCGGCAAGCACCAAATGGCCCCACTGGGCCTGGGGATAATGGCGTGCCCGATTGGTCGTGCCATAGAGTTCGTGGAGTTCACGGGCGTCGGTGATGCGGGGCATGAGCACCCCTCGCACCGCCCGGTTACGACTATCGAGCAGCAAGTCATGCGGCCAGGCATAAATCGGCGCGAGTTGGTCGGCACCGATCTCGACCATCGCACGCAATTTCATGGCCGAGTCTTCTGGCAGGGCCCCCTTATGGTAGAGCTTGGCAGCCAGATGGGCCTTGCCTTGCACTGCGAACACACGCCCCTCGCCACCGATGCCGATCTCCTCTCCTAGAGGAACAATCGTGCCGGCCATGTCCGTAACAAGCGGCTTGTCAAACGGAAGATTTCGTAGCGAGGACGACGGTCTTGTCATCGTCAGAGCGGACCTTCATGGAGTCGGAATCGAGAAACTGGCGTAAATCTTGGTTCAAAGCATCAGGGTCGGCTGCCGAATGAAGGGCTCCGAAAAGTGGCTCGAAAAAAGGAGCGTGCGGGTTTTGGCCTTCAAACGACAAAGCGAGCCGCTCCACTCCATCGGTCATCAGGGCTACATCAACAAAATCACCTTCTTCGGCATGGAACTGAAAATGGTCTTCATAGTTGTCGCCCGTCAGGAACATGGTAGTGTTGGCGTACTCACCCGACTGGGGCCAGAAGACGACGCCAAAGGATTCGGTCCGGCGAGCGACAATTGCTCCGTCGCCGATCTGAAAAAAGACCGAGCCGCTGGGCGATAGGAGGGCAACGCAGAGTGTCGTGGCAAACTCCCTGAGAGTCGATTCGCGGTCCTCAGCAAGGTGGCGTAAGCGCTCGCGTATCTTGTTGCACCAAGCCAGGACCTCCTCTTCGGTTAGATTGCCGAAGGAACGGTGCTTCTCGAAAAAGAGGGTCGCCATCTCAGCAACGGTCTGACAGGCGGTCGCCGATCCTTCGTCGCTGTACTCCGAACTGCCTGCTCCATCGGCAACACAGACAATAATCGATGGCGTTTCTTCTCCGCCTTGTACGCAGACGAGGTGGCTATCCTGGCACGGCGTGCCAATTTTTTCATGCGAGGGCCCCGTAACACTAGCCCGAATCGACCGCCAAGCGACAGCCGCATCCTTTCGGTCCATCGGCGGGGGCGAGGTTTTACTAATGCCTGAAGTTCCGGGGAAGTTTTTTTGAGAAGAAGAGGAGAATCAATGGAAATCTTGGAGAACGGTCGCCGCCTTTTTAAGCGGATCGTTGGCAGCGATTAAATCGCTGCCCATCCGGTGGGGCCGGAGGTTGGGTCTTCCAGTGGCACTTCTTCACCAGGGCTAGAGCGGGAAACCGCCTGTTGCGAATTGGAAAGCCAAGTGAACAGTTCATGGAACTTGAGGCCTTGTAGCCAGAGCGGCTTCCTCGCGGAAATTTCGGTGAGGATTTCCATGTTGGCCCCCTCCACTCCGACGGCAAAGAAGCAAAACGCCTTCTGCCGTTCTCCTTCATGAACTCTTGAGACGATCGGCTTCCAATGGTCGTTGGGCTCGCCGTCGGTAATCATAAATATCCAGGGACGGTAGTAGGCAATGCCGTTCTCCCGGTAGGCGTCTTTGCGTTCTTCGATCATATCCAGCGCTTCGGTGATCGCTTCGCCCATGGGCGTGCCACCGATGGCTTCAAGATGAGGCGGATCAAAATCCGGGGCTGTCACGAAGCTCGTGCGACGCTGGACGCGACCCCCAAAGGTGACGATGGCCACCTCCACTCGCTTGGAAGCCAGCGCATCCTTCATCAATTCATCGCGGTAAATTTTTAGGCCCTTCGACAGCTCGTTAAGCTTGAGCCCGTTCATTGAGGTCGAGGTATCGACCAGCAGCACGCAAGGAACCCGAGGCTCCGGATTCTCCGCGAATTCAACATTACTAAACGCGCTTTGGGCGCTCATTTGGTCCATACGGGCGACCTCTCCTGATTGTGGTTAACCGCAACACTCGCCTCCGCTTGCGTCGCCTGGCTCCTTCTCGACACTCCCGCGCCGCGGGGCTCACTCGCCAGGCCGTGCTATCTGCCAACGAAACGATCCTTTGAGCCTCTCTTCAATACCCTATAATGAATCAGACGGACGCCAAAGGCAACCGTTCATAGGCCCGAGAACGACCTTTTCTTTTGCCCCAAGGCCGGAAAATCCGATTTATGGATGGCCGCACCAGCAACTTTACCCCGGTGGTTCCACCTGTCGGCTCAACCCGGCCTTCCGTTGGTCGGCCTGCGCTTTGCTCATGCATCATTCAATAGCTTTAGGTTCATCGGTAGGCCCTCCTGCGGCGGATCTTCGACTTACGCCCACCGCTCGCCAATCATCGCTCATTCCGACTTTTTCTTTGCTAGTTCTTGGAGCTTTGCCCGTTCGGGCCGCTCTTTGTAAAAAATGTCGAGCGGGTAACAGCCGGAGACCATCCCCTTACGCGGTGCGGTGGTGCAGTCGCTAAACGTGCGGCAGATTTTTTTGCGTACGAGGTTCTTGCCACTTAGCACATCGGCGGGCAAATCCGGATAGGATAAAACCATGCGGCCCAGCCCAATCGAATCGGCCATCCCTTCACGAACGACCCGCTGTCCGACATTCGGCAGCCAATCTTGCAGGTAGCTGTAGCCGGAGCCGACGATGAGCATTTCAGGGCAGGCGTGCTTGAGTTGGGCGGTCGCTTCGATCTGTCGAGCGACGCCCACGAGTGGGTCTTCGGGCGGTTGGTAGCCGTCCGACGGAGGGAAAGTTGCCGGGCGTTGAATGTGGGGATTGTAGTAGGGGCTGCCAGCCGTCGTGCAAAGAAGTCCAATGCCCAACTCTTGGAGCAAACCGAGAAAGCGAATCGGTTCATCAAGGTCGATCCCTCGGCCCGTTCCATCGCCTCCGAAAGCGTAGGCGTATTTTTCTGTTACCTCGGCTTCGCCCATGCCATCGGTGCCGGGTCGGTAAGGGGAGAAATCAAAAAGGCTCAGCCGGACACCGATGTCGAGGCCGGGTGCTTCGGCACGGATACCGGCGACGATGTCACGCAAGAACCGAGTACGTCCCTTAAAGTCGCCACCGTATCGGCCTAGACGGTCGTAGCCGGAGAGCAATTCGTGGCCCAAGTAACCGTGACAATGTTTGACATCGACAAACGCAAACCCCGCTTGCTGAGCCAATCGGGCGGCCGCAATGAAGTCATCGACCAGCTCGGCAAGGTCACTGTCCGTCAGGAGAGAATGGTCATCGATGACACCCACCCTGAGGTCAAGCTGCGGATGGCGATAAGCAATTCGAGGTTCTTGCCGTGATTTGACCGCTGGACGCGCAAAACGACCGGAGTGGGTTAGTTGCAAACCGACTAGCAAATCAGAATCCTTGCCAAAACGTTCGCGATGCGAGGAAACCAGCTCTTCGCGAAGCGATTCTATCTCGCCGACCGTTTGGGCATTGAGCATCAACTGATTGGGGTTGGCCCGACCATCCTGCCGGACGGCGACCGCTTCGCCACCCCAGATGAGCTTGGCTCCGCTCAGCCCGAAGTTGCGCCAACGGCGACGGGTTAGCTCCGTAGGCCGGCC
>JAJRUA010000187.1 GCA_024278035.1 Planctomycetota bacterium
GGGGAACGGGAAGGATCGGACAACTCAAACCGATAACCCACGTCGCGCACAGTGCGGATGTACGTCGGCTGTCGTGGGTCGGGCTCGATCTTGCCTCGTAATGTGGCGATGCAACGATCGACGCTACGGCCACTGACGATGATCGAACGGCCCCAGACTTGGTTCATAATCTCGTTGCGTGTGAGTGCTCGGTTGGGGCGCGACAAAAAATACTCCAGCAGGCGGTACTCTTTGGCCGTTAGCAGGATTTCTTCCTTGCCCTTCGTCAGTTTGTGGCCAACGATATCGAGCGTTAGATGGCCAATTTGATAGATGTCCCTCTCAGTTTGCGCCGCTCGCCGAAGAATCCCTTTCACTCGTGCCAGCAATTCGTGAATGCTAAAAGGTTTGGTCACGTAATCATCGGCTCCCAGTTCGAGGCCTTCTCGATGCCTGAACGCCAAGCGTCTCACGCCATCGAGTCTCTTTCGCCAAATCTCGCTGCTTGTTCGCCACCGCTACGATCTCCAAGGAAGAAAACCGTGAGCTTGACGCTGGATAATAGCGAGGAGAAGATGTGTTTAGTGGAACGGACACACATTTACAACGCTCTGGGGATCCCCGTCGCTGCGGGAATGCTTTACCCGTTTTTTGGTTTGTTACTCAGCCCAATGATCGCAGCTGTCGCTATGATTTTGAGTAGTATTTCGGTGATAATCAACGCGCTACGACTACGGTCAGCTCGGCTTATCGGAAAATAGCACCCAAGAGAAACGGGGTCTTTTTTTCGGTGTCATCTTGATCGTAACAATCGGAGTCCGTTGAAGATCACCAGCAACGAGGCGCCCATATCGGCAGCGATGGCGGCCCAAAGTGAAGCGTAGCCTGCGAAGGTCAGGACGACGAAGAGAGCCTTTACCGCTAGTGAAAACAAGATGTTTTGGCGAATGATCCTCAGGGTGCGTCGAGAGTGCTGAATGAGCCAGGGAAGCTTAGAGAGGTCATCGGACATCAGTGCGATATCAGCCGTTTCGATGGCCGCGTCGCTGCCGGCCGCGCCCATGGCGATGCCGAGTGTTGCACGGGCGAGCGCAGGAGCGTCGTTCACGCCGTCGCCGACCATGGCCACTTGTTGGTATTTTTTAACGAGCGATTCGACCGCCATGACTTTGTCGGCGGGCAACAACTCAGCGTGGACTTCGTCGATTCCGACTTCGCTAGCAATCACTTCGGCTGTCCCTTGGTTGTCGCCGGTGAGCATGACTAAATGTTCAATGCCCAATGCACGTAACTGCGTGAGCATTTCAGCAGCAGTCGGGCGCAGCGTGTCGGCCAAGGTAATGAAGCCACAAACGTGCGTGTCGTTACCCACCACCACCACGGTACGCCCCGCTTGCTGCATCGCTATAAGCTGTTTGTGAACCTCAGGTGTCTCTTGCTTTCGTTCCTCAAGGTAGCGGTGTGAGCCGAGCCAGTACAGCTTGCCATCGATGCGGCCAAGGGCTCCCTTTCCTTGGATAATTTCAAACTCTTCGGCAGCGATGATTTCTAAGTTGCGCTCATTGGCGGCGGCGACGATGGCCCGCGCCAATGGGTGGTTGCTCTGGGATTCGAGTGCCGCGGCCCGTTGCAAAAGTTCCGATTCGTCATGGCCACTGAGGGGCACCACATCGACCACTGCCGGCTTGCCTTCGGTGAGTGTGCCCGTCTTATCCATGGCGATAGATTTTAGGTGAGCCGGTGCTTCGATAAAAACACCTCCCTTGATGAGCACACCGTTTCGTGCCGCGGCAGCAAGCGCTGCCACAACGCTTACTGGCGTTGAAATGACCAGGGCACACGGACAAGCAATCACGAGCAAGACCAAGGCACGGTACAACCAATCGAACCAACTCCCGCCCAACAGCAAGGGAGGCACGAGTAAAACGGCCACAGCAATCGCCATCACGGCAGGCGTGTAAATACGAGCAAACTTTTCAACCCATTTCTCAGAAGGGGCTCGGCGAGACTGAGCTTGGCCCACCATGCGAATGATGCTCGCCAAGGTCGAATCCTCGGCTCGTTTCGTACATTCGACTTCCAGGGAGCCGTCTCCGTTGATGGTACCCGCATAAACGTCGGACCCTGGTTTTTTTTCGACCGGAACGCTTTCGCCCGTAATCGGCGCTTGGTTCACATCGCTTTCTCCTCGGGCAACCTGGCCGTCGAGGGGGATTTTCTCTCCAGGACGAACGAGGAAAATAGTGCCAACAGCAACTTGCCCAGGAAGCACTTCTTTTTCGACACCGTCCGCGTCACGCACGCGCGCTGAGGGGGGGGCGAGTTCCATCAACGCGGCAATCGCCCGGCGCGCACGACCTACGCTCCACGATTCCAAGAGAAGCGATACCGAGAAAAGAAAGGCAACCGTAGCCGCTTCAAACCATTCACCAATTGCCGCGGCCCCCACGACAGCTACCGTCATCAGCAGATTGATATCGGGTCGCAAGCTGACTGCCGCATGCCATGCTTTAGGAAAGACTTGCCAAACACCGGCCGTGATGCCGACGAGATAAAGGAAAATTGTTGGAAGCGGGACGCTTTCTGCAACGCCCATTCCTTCGGATCCTAATGCATTGGAAAAGCCGCCTGCGATCTTTGCGTGATAGAGGAGCCCGAACAAGCCAAACAGTCCGCTGACCGCGGTTAACAGGGTACGGCCATGTAGCTTCCAAAAACCCGCATCCGATGGTTGCCCAGCTTTTTCTCGCCACACCTCGGCTCGCATCCCTGTGCGCGAAACAGCCTGAATCACTTCTTCAGGCGAAAAGACCGCTTCTGCGTCGATAAAGAGCTTGGCATTGAGGATATCGAAGGCCAACAACTCTTCGCTACCCACCAAGGGCCCCAACGCACGCTTCAGCGTCGCAACTTCTTCCGCACAGTCCATGCCCTCAATTCGGAAGGCAAGTGGTTCGGCTTTGCTATTCATAAAAGTAACCTAGGGAAGAAAAGAAATAGTTCGCCACGTTACGGATAGGAGAGAGCAGATCCTATCGACATCGAAAGCGATGGGGGCTTTGGCTACAAGGGCCCTTTGGAAAAGGAGAGCCGCTCGCA